>QNEE01000076.1 GCA_003645085.1 bacterium
GATAAAACACCGAACGTATCGGTCGGGAGATACTGGTCGGCGAGGTCGCCGAGCATGAACAAATGATTGACGAACGGCGGCAGCGGCTCGTTGTCGGTGCCGTCGGTGGTGTATTTGTATTCGACATCGCGGTAGCTCCCCGAAGGGAACGTAATTATCGCGCCGTAAATGCCGTCGCCTGCGGAACCGTCGTTATGCACGCCGTCGTCGAACAGGCGAAGTGTGTCGTTCCAGCCGACGTCCCAGCCCCAGACTAACGGCGGAACGCTCCCACCGATATACGGGTCGGTTACCGTCTCGGCGGACATATCCACGCTGAAATAGACAGTAACATCGATAGTCGTGTAGTCCGCCGGGTCGCGGTCATTGAAATACACGACGGGGAGAACCTGTGTCGCAGAGTCGTCCTCGATTGAGAATGTGCGGTCGGAGATATATTCGAATGTCCCGTCGTGAACGAATTTATACGTCTGAGACGGATTGCTCCCCGCCGGGAATAGAATATCGATTGTATAGATATCGTCTATATCCGGGTCGGTCATCGTGTCGGCGTTCGGGTTCCACGAGTTAAACGTTCCTGCGAGAGTTACCGCGCCGGTAACCGTTTCGAGAGACATATCGACCTGAAACGTTACCATAACGTCGATTGCGGTAACGTCAACGATATGTAGAACCCCCGGGGAACTCTCGTTCAGGTCGACAAAATTCTGGTCCTGGCCGGTCGCGGTAGTCATATCGGTCGAATCGAGCGCTTCGCAATAATACTCGATATCCCCTAGCGTGGTCGGCGCCGGAATCGATATCATATACTCGTCGTTATTGCCGACATCGCCAAAATAATCCATCTCCAGTTCCGTCCAGACAAAGTCTCCAGCATTGCGCCAGTAAAGAGTCGCGGCAATCGAATCGCCCCGACCGGACAAATTAGTCACGCCGTCTTTCCATATCTGGAAATAGACATCGATAGCCGTGCCAAGCGGCTGGTCGGTGCCGGAGTTCGGCCAGATATTTCCGCACCAGCCGACAGCGCCGAAAGCGCCGACAGCGAGCGTAATCAGGATAAAAGCTGCGATAAAGTTTCTCATTTTGCCTCCTATTTTGTTCGTTAATGTGACCGACCTTTTTGTCATTTCGAACGAAGCGAGAAATCTTTTCAGTTCAGGATAAGATTTCTCGTCGGGTTATACCCTCCCCGAAATGACAGAGCCGGATTCTATTTCAAATAAACTACCTTCGTCGCCGCGTTCGTTCCTTTTATTCGGACGAGGTATATTCCGGAGCCGAGGGAATTATCCGGCGACCAGATGACCTCGTAGGGGAGTGTCCGTGACCCTCCCGACATACAGGCGGGTTTGGAACCCGCCCCTACGGGCGTTTCATAAATTATCCTGCCGTTTATGTCGAAAATTTCTACATTTGCGGGCGACGCATGCGACGCCCCTACGGAAATCGTAACCGCCGAATTGAACGGGTTCGGATACGCGGAGATTGCGATATCCTCCGGCCTCGTTGGCGATAATTCCTCGACGCCGATTATGTCGAAGAAGTCGTCCGGGAGACCGTCGCCGTTGCCGTCGATAAGCTGATTATGGAAATTATCGAGAACGGGGAACAGCGACGAAATCTGGTCGGGGCAGCAGTCACCGCCGAGGTCGTCGTCGTCGTTCTGGCCAGCGAAACTCGCGCATACCGCTATCTCTGCGCCCGCGGGAACGAAGCCCTCGCCGAGGCCGTAAATCGCGTCCCAGCTAATCGCGATTTCGCTGCCGGGGCGGTCTGCGGTTAAATCGGTGTTAACGATAACGCCGTCGGTTATCTGCACCGACGTCGTTGCGGTGAGAATATCCCAGACATCGCCGTCCCCAGCACCCCAGCTTCCATATTGGATGTCTGCGAGAAACCCCCCGGTAAACTGCGCGTTGCGGTCCCAGTTGTCGATAGCTGTCAAGTCGGATTGGCCGTTTAATCCGCCCCAATCGGAGTCGAGATAGAGCAGCCACGAATTGACATAGCGGCTAGTTTCTTTAACGCCGTGGATGCCGAAATACAGATAGGTTGCGTCCCAGAACATATAAAGGTCGTAGATTTCGTTGTCGAGGCCCCATTCGGAATCGTCGTCGGGGTCGTCGATAATCCGCGTCGCGGGGAGCCATTCGGCCGTGTCGATAAGGCCGTCGATAGTGATGCTCGTGTTCGGGAGGACGTTCAGTTGCACCGCTCTGCCGACTGTCGCGGTCTGGTCGATATTGCCATTTGCGCGGAGGTCGATAAACGCGCCATCGTCGAGCCAGAGATAAGGGTCGGTCATCGAAAGGGCCTCTACGGCGGTCGCTTTCGCGGACGACAACTGGATGCGGATGTTTTTCGAGTCGGATACGTTAATGACCGTGCAAGCACCGTCGAGATTGACGTCGGATGTCCCGTCGCCGTCGGAATCGACGCCGATTTTGGTCATCGTTACAACGTCGAACTGGACGGTGTCGCCGAAGGCTATCTCCATAACGTCGGTGCCCGGATGGTAGCTCGAATAGTATGCGCGCGGCGGGTAGATGTCTGTAACGCTCGCCGACAGCGTGTTCCAGGCTGGGACTATCATTCCGGCGACGCCGGAGACCTCGCCAGCATAGAGTAAAAATCCGAATCCGCCGGAGCCTTTGATTTCGTCACCTTTGAGAATCGTGCTCTGGAAATCGGTCGAATGCGACGCTCCGCCGGTTCCGAGGATTATTCCGCCCGCGACGCCGGAGTTTGGATTGTGCCATCCGCAATAGACGCCGGTTGTGGTATTCCAGAGCCGGTTGATTTCGCAGTTCCAGACGACATCGACGAGGTCGGGCGTGAAGCCGGTTTTGATATATGCGACGTCCGGGCCGGTATCGTAATAGACGCGGAGATAGGGCTCGCCGGGCTTTACGGTAATTCTTTTTTCGAGGAGATAGCAGCCGAGTGTTATTACCGTTGAATCGGTCGAGCTTATGTCGATATTCGAGGAATAAAGGCTGTGTTCGTAGTCGCTCCCGCCGACACCGACATCGGATAGCGGCGCGATGTGATTGGCGTCGTTGTAGTCCCCCTCGGTGCCCTCCCAGTAGGCGTTGCAGTTGCCTGCGATGGAGCCTTCCCACGAGGTCGCGCCCCCCTTGCCGAAAATCCAATGAGCGCGTCCGCCTGTGTGCTCGAATACCGCGCAGATGCGGTCGTTGTAAATTACGAGTTCGTTATCGCCGTCGTGGTCCCAATCGTCGTATATCGCGGCACAAGCGGGAGTCAGGTCGCCGTTTGCCCAGCGTGCCGCCTCGGCATAGACATTGGCGTTTTTGATATGCGTCGAGTGTTTCATCTCCCAGCCGGAAATCGGACCGCCCATACCGTCGTGCCAGCCCGTCTCGTATAGGTTCGACATCAGGACATACCAGCCCGCCTGCGCGGTGTTGTTGTCAGGGCAGGTTACGAGATTGTTTTTCGCGTCGCTCCAGATATAGCCGAAATTCCACGCGGGGAAATGCTGGTCAGACGGGCTTGCATATCCGGCCCAATCGGTGTACCAGCCGTTGTTGCCGCCGCCGTAGCCGTCGGCGCCGCCGATTGACGGGTGCGCGCCCCAGGTTATCGATGCCGTTACTCCGGCGAAATTCGGGTTAGAGACAGCGTCGGTGAGTTTCCAGGTCGATAGCCACGACGATTCGAGATTGCATTGCTGGATTATCCAGTCGTAGGTCTCTTTTGCGTTCGGCATACTTGTCGCCCATTCGCCCATCTCGGCGGCCATCTCCCAGTCGTCGGCGTAGACCGCGATTCGATACGGCCCCGACGGGTCGTTCGCCATCCCGATAAGGTTATTCAACGCTCCCGCGCCGTCGCCGGCGTGGAGCTTGCCGGTAAAATCGTTATCCCGCGCGATAAGTTTCAAACCGCTGCCGGAGAGGGTGTGTATCTGGTGATTGTCGTAACCGCTTAGGTGGACATTATCGTCGAGAATTACCGCCCAAACGCCATTGTCGGTGAAATCGTCTGCAATCCAGTCGTTGACGCCGTCGTTGGGGTATCCACCGCCGGGGCCATCGAGAAACGTCCTCTCCGGGACCCAAGCTACGCGCGGCGTAAAACCGTAGCGCGTATTTACCATCTGACCCTCGATATAGACCGACCAGTTGTTCATCTCGTCGGCAACGAAGGGCATAATATGCTGGCCGTATGCGCTGGTTATCATCTCTACCCAGCCGGCGGTTACGCCGTCGGCCAGCCAGTCGTTGAATGCCGCGTCATACCATTCTGCGCCGGTTTGGATAGGGCCGCTCAGATGGAAATTCCCCGGAATAGAATATGTCTGGTGTGCCTCGAGCGTCTCGTCGAAACCGCTGCCGTCGATATCGGCACTCCTTCCGCGGAAAACATCGGTATATGAAAGGGATTGGTTGCCGTGGTGCATAAAAGCGCAATTCGTTGTATAGGTCGGGAGTATCTCTGGGTCGAAATAGGCGTAGTCCGCGGATTCGCCGCCGATAAAGGTGCGAATCTCGACGGGGGGGCGCGCTGCGAAACCGAAGGTTTCGCTGCCCGGCCTGACCGAAAATTCGATTATGCCACATTCAGGACAATAAAGAAAATCGTGGATTTCGAGGGGGTCGGTGTCCGGGGGGTGCATTTCGGTCAGGCCGGTGGGGCCGATTTTAATGCGGACTACGTCCGCGTTAAAATCGGCCTGCGCGCCCACCCGCAAAGCGACTTCGACCTCGACATCCAGCTTCTCAAACTCATTGACGCCGGTTACGTAATTCACCATTAACGGCAACCTGATACGTATCCTGTTGTCCCTGATATAGCAGGAAAGTATATCCGCCGCGGGGGGTAGTCGACCTTCGGCGGATTCGAGTATCTCCACGCCTACAAGTGTTTCCAACGGCCAGGGAACCGGCCGATTAACCGGTGAAGCCGCTAACGATGCACAGAACGTTACGATTAGAATAGACATGGCGACCCTAATCTTCATAATTATACTCCCGATTTGATATTTCTTTTTTGTAATCTAATAAATCTTACCAAAATATCAACAGTATATTGTTGGTTTCAGGATACATTCATAAAAAAACCGGGAAACAATTCCCGGCTTTTAACCGAATACCATCGCATATCTTATCGGTCTAATATATCTCTAACTTTTCTAAGTATCGAACTCGCTGTAAACGGTTTCTGAAGGAATTCTGAATTGCCACTTACAATATTCGGTCCTAATAAATCCTCGTCCGTATAACCCGAAATATACAGAATTTTCAAATTCGGATTATCGATAAGAAGCTTCTGCGCAAGGTCCTTTCCGGTAACGTGTGGCATAACCACATCTGTTATTAAAAGGTCGACAGGTTTATCTGAGAAAGCAACATTTTTAATAGCCTCGGCACCATTCACGGTATCGATAACGTCGTAACCCTTATTCCGAAGAATAGCCGCAACCGTTTTCCTGACAGATTCATCATCTTCGACAACGAGAACCGTTTCCGGGCCTCCGGATGTTGTTTTAGTTGGGGTTTCCTTCGGTTTGGGAATTGGTTCGTATACTGATGGGAAATACACCTCGACTTTGGTTCCCCGGCCTTTTTCACTTGTTATATCGATATAACCGCCGCTTTGCTTAACTATCCCGAATACTGTTGGAAGTCCGAGTCCCGTGCCGGTGCCGGTCTCTTTTGTTGTGAAAAACGGGTCGAAAATGCGGTCCTTTATATCGTCTGGGATACCTGTTCCTGTATCCTCGATTGTAAGTAGAATATATTCGCCCGATTGGGCTTCGGGATGTCCCGCAACATATTCATCGTCCAGAGAAAGCGTTTTGGTTGCAATCCGGACTTCGCCACCTTCGGGCATAGCGTCGCGGGCGTTCACTACTAAATTTAATATCACCTGCTCCAATTGCCCCTTATCGACCTTTATCGGTGGTGCTTCGATAGCCGGGGTGAATTTGAAAGAAATATTCTCGCCGATTATTCTCTTGAGCATCCCGGTCATTTCTTCGACGACCTCATTAATATCCAGAACCACAGGTTCGAGTATCTGTTTTTTACTGAACGCGAGTAGTTGTTGCGTCAGCGTCGCGGCTTTGTCGGCAACCGCGCCGATTTCGTCGATATACTCGTAGCACTTGTGGTCCTCTTTAATAGACTGTTTTAGCAGGTCGACATACCCAAAAATCGCGGTTAGAACATTATTGAAATCGTGCGCGATACCACCAGCTAAACGACCCATCGCTTCAGATTTCTGTGAACGTCGTAATTGTTCCTCTAATTCTTTTCGCTCGGTAATATCCTGAACAAGAGCGAACACACGTTTTTCATTCTCTATCGTAACAACCGCCGCGTTGACCTCGACCGGGATTTTTTTGCCTTCTTTGTCGAGGTAATAAGTTTCTGTCCGAAAACTTTTCCCTGCATAGAGTTGTGCGAATAACGGACGCGATTTTTCTAATTCATCTTCGGGAATAAGCTCCTTTATGTTCAATCCGACAAGTTCTCCCTTTTTATAACCGAGCATATCACAGGCGTGTCTGTTGATATCGAGAATTTCGCCGTCGAGAGTCTCGAGGAAAACAGCCTCGCTGGCTTGCTCGAACAAAGCGCGATATTTCCGCTCGGATTCGATACGGTCCTTTTCGGCTCTTTTACGTTTAGTAATATCCCTGACAAATACGAAATCGGCGGGATGTCCCTCATAATCGATGATGCCGGCGTTAAGCTCGACATCGACCCTTTCATTATCCTTGTCGAGCAGCGCCGTTTCGTAAACGGATATCACTTCTTCGCCGGCCATCCTCCGCTTATACCGGTCGACGACTTTGTTCAACTCGGCCGGATGGATGTAATTCATAAAAGGCGTATCTGTAAGTTCTTCTTTTGAATAACCGATTATCTCGGAAAACCTCGGGTTGACATATTTGAGCAACGTATCCTGAACAATACAGATACCGTCGTTGGCTCGTTCGACCAGGTTGCGGTATTTCTCCTCGCTTCGTTGTAGAGCCATTTCGGCTTTTTTACGCGCAGTAATATTCTCTACGACCCCTTCATAAAAACGGGCCTTTCCTGCCTCGTCGCGGACAACACGGGCGTTCTCCCGCACGAAAAGAAAGGAACCGTCTTTCCTTTTCCAAATCGATTCGAGACCGATAACCTCGTCGTTTTTTTCTATTATATCCTTAAAACGCGACCGGTCTTCTTTTTTAGCGTAACCGTCCTCTTCGAGGTTTAACTCGGTCATCTCTTCGAAAGAGGAATAGCCCATCATCTCGACAAGGCTACGATTTGCCATTATGATTTTCCCTTCGGGTGTCGTGCGGTATACGCCGACAGGGGCGTTTTCGAAAAGTTGGCGGTAACGTTCCTCGCTTTCCCTTAATGCGGTCTCTGATTTTATTCTCTCGGTAACGTCCGTATCGGCGCCTCGATACCCGATAAGGTTACCGCTTTTGTCGAGTATCGGGACTCCGCTCGTGGAAAGCCATATTTCCTCGCCGCTTTTATCTATATTTCGGTTGATAAATTCGCGGAAAGGTTCTTTTCGAGAGATTACCTCGAAAGCCGCTTTTTTTAGCCTATCTTTATCTTCGGGATGAAACAAATCGAAGAAGTGCTTTTTACCTACAATTTCGTCCGGTTTGTAACCGAGTATTTTCTCGGCGACAGGACTGGAATATGTATATAATCCGTCGATATCGACTTCCCAAATCCACTCTTTAGCGTTTTCGGCAATCTGTTTGAAACGTTCTTCAGATTTGCTATGCGCGAGTTCTTTTTCCCTGAAATCCTTTTCAATTTCTTTCAACTCGGATAGTTTTCGCTCGAGCTCGGCGATATCTTTCAGGAGTTGCTGTTTAGTCTTTTCTTCTTTCTTCATATTATCATCTCCACCGAAAGCAAGCGTTTTCTAATGGTTTGCGACCTTTAGTCAATACGTCCTTACTTACAAGAACCCGAAAACTCAAAATAATTAACGTAGAAATACTTTTTTTCGCAAGCAAAATAATCGAGATTGCTAGTTTTCTCTAAAAATAGCGAAGAATTCAGTAATCAGGAATCAGAATGCAGAATCTACTCCACCCCGTAAGCAGAAGGTAGTAAAGGGCTTCGGGATTCTGGCTTCTGAATTCACGATATCGAACATAAAATTCTTCTTCGGTAATCTCGATTCTATAATTTAACCATTGCGGAAAAACGAAATCGGGTTATTATTGGTTTTAATGGAGTCTTTTTTAGAAATAATCGTCTCCGTTCGCAGTGCGCTAAACGAGCACGTCGTTTTCGCGGTCGGATTTTTACTTTTCGTCGGGTATTTTTTCGGGAAAGTAGCTCAAAGGCTGAAATTACCGGTAATTTCGGGCTATATCTTGGCGGGACTTATTTTGGGCGAGTCCGTGACCAGTATCATCGACAAAGAAATGACCGGCACGCTCCATATCGTTACGGAAGTCGCGCTTGGTATTGTAGCTTTAACTATCGGCGGGGAATTCGGACTAACCAAGGTTGGACGACTCGGCAAGGGTATCCTTTTTATGACAATAGGTGAAATTTTTGGCGCTCTGATTATAGTCACCTTCGCAATGTGGCTGTTTTCGTGGCCATTGAAGTATGCTGTTTTATTTGGTTCGATAGCCGGTGCAACAGCACCTGCAGCCACTATTGTAATTATTCAAGAATTAAAAGCTCGCGGGGAATTCGTTGACCTTATTTATGGCGTTGTTGCTTTAGACGATGCCTTTTGTGTGCTGGTTTTTTCGGCTACTTTTGCATTATTTGGAGTTTCGTTAGGCCAAAAAGTAAGTATTGTCGGAGCCGTCTCCGGTGCAATATGGGAAATCGGTCTTTCGCTCATCGTTGGGGTAATAGGAGGATTAATACTCCACCTATTAACCTTCCGAAGAGCCAGCGAAAACGAGATGTTGGTCCTTTCACTTGCTACGGTCTTTTTAGTGAATGCCGTTTCGGTAAGTTTAGGCGTGTCTCTTCTCCTCGCCAACATGATGACCGGCGCAACTATCGCAAATCTTTCTAATAAAAGCAACCGTGTTATGCAATCGATCGGTCGGATAACCCCTCCAGTATATGCTGCATTTTTCATAATAGCGGGCACAGAACTCGACCTTGGTCTGGACGGCGGCCTAACAACCCTCCTATATGCTATACTCTATTTTGTAGCACGCGGAATCGGCGAGTATTCCGGGTTTTTCTTAGGAGCAATGGTCTCCGGTTTAAGTAAAAAAGTCCAGAAATACATAGGTCTATGCTCGCTTCCTCAAGCCGGTGTGGCAATCGGTCTGGCTATGTTTTTACAAACATCGCCGGTGACCGCTTCCGCGCCGCCGGAGGTTAAAGTGGCTTTTACACAAATGGCTAATATAATACTGTTTAGTGTGCTCATTAACGAACTTATCGGACCGCCAATATCGAAGTACGGTATAATAAAGGGCGCAGAACTTTAATGATTATAATGTCCCGGGAGAACCGACGGTCTGAAGTAGATAAAGACAAAAGCGATATTTGTGCAGAATTTTCTTGACATACTCATCACTGTCCGCGACACGTTCAACCACCATGTCGTTTTTAGCGTCGGGGTATTGCTCGTAATCGGCTACTTCATGCAGAAAGCTGCGCAAAAGCTGAAATTACCGGTTATAACAGGCTATATTATAGCAGGACTTATATTAGGCGACTCGGTTACCGGAATAATCCACGTCGAGATGACCGAGACGTTGCGGACTATTACGGAAATAGCGCTCGGGGTCATCGCCATTACTGTCGGCGGCGAATTCAGCCGAAACAAGCTCCGGCGCTTGGGGGTAGGTATTGCAACGATCACGGTTGTTCAGCTTGTAACCACTTTCACCTGTGTTAGTATCGCACTGATAATTTTCGAGATGCCGTGGGTCTATTCTTTATTATTGGGTGCTGTCGCGAGTGCCACGGCGCCCGCCGCGACAGTGGTGATAATCCAGAATCTGCGCGCACGAGGGGATTTCGTCGATACGCTTTACGGAATTGTCGCGCTTGACGACGCCGGTTGCGTCGTATTATTTGCCACGGCTTTCGCTATTGCCGGTAGCGTATTAGGCACGAGCACGAATACCCCGGACTTCACCGCGATGCTCGGGCACGCGGTTTCCGAGATAGGCCTTTCACTCGTAGTGGGTTTACTCGGTGGGGTAGCGTTACATTTTCTGACAGATAAAAAGGAGAATCCCAACGAAATTTTAATCCTATCCTTGGGGATGATATTCCTTATAACTGCGGTGTCGATCTCACTCGACCTATCGCCACTCCTGGCGAATATGATGGCCGGTGCTGTATTGATAAACTTATCATCTCGTGGTTTCAGAGCGCTGCGGTCGCTCGCGCCGTTGACGCCACCGTTATACGCTGCGTTTTTTGCTATTGCAGGAACGGAGCTTAAGCTTGATATCCTTAGAACCAGTAGCGTCCTTATATTTGGAGCGGTTTTTGTGTTTTCGAGAGCAATCGGAAAATACGGAGGTGTGTGGCTTGGCGCGACGATGGCTCACTCGGATAAAAAGGTAAAGAAATACCTCGGACTATCCATGTTTCCGGAAGGCGGGGTGGAAATAGGACTTGTTCTCTTCCTTCAAGCAACACCACTAGTGGTTCAGGCGCCTCCGGATGTCAAATACGCTTTCAGCCAGATTGTTAATATTGTGATGTTTGCAGTTTTTATTAACTTATTGATTGGTCCACCGTTGTCAAAATTCGCAATAATAAAAGGCGCAGAACTTTAAATATCGAGAGGTGGCGATATGGAAATATTCGATGTATTAACGAAAGAACTTTGCGAACCGAGATTGAAATCGAGGGAAAAACAGTCCGCTATCGAGGAACTTGCGAATATTCTCAAACGGCATTCGGGGTTGTCGAACTTTACTCAGGAGGAAATTGCCGAGGGTCTTCTCGCGCGCGAAAAACTCGGTTCGACCGCTTTCGGCGGTGGACTGGCAATACCGCACTGCAAACTGCCCGGTCTGGACAGGTTCGTTATAGCGCTCGGTGTCTCGCGGCGCGGCGTGAATTTTGATGCGGTGGACAATCGCAAAGTGCATCTGCTCTGCGCTATAGTCGGCCCGGAGGACAAACCAGCCGAACACGTCAAGCTACTCGCCGAGGTCTCCCTGGTTCTCCGCGAGGAACGTGTGCGCCGCGAGCTGGTTAAAGCGCCTACGCAGACAGCGCTATACGAGGAATTCCTTCGGCACTGCGCCCGCGAAATCGAACCGGAGGCTCCTCGCGAATGCAAACTGCTTATGCTCGTTTTACAGGACGAAGAGACGGTTACTTCCGTAATGGAATTATTTGTCGAGATGGGTATCAAAGGAGCATCGGTAATAGAATCCGACAGTATGGGCAGGATGTTATCGCAGGTCCCGCTTTTTGCAGATTTTATTAATTTTCTGGGGCGTAAAAGAGAATATCACAGGACTATATACGCTATCGCCCCGACGGAGGAAGTCGCAACGCTAATCGAAAGAATAGAGGAAATCACGGGCGACCTGGATAAACATACCGGCGCGATGGTGTTGGTTTTAGATATCGCGATGGTTAAGGGTTCTCTCGAAGCGATTTAGAAAATACCAGTTTGTTTCGATAGCATTCCCGGTCGGTTGCCGAATAATTTCGAATATGAATCTAGTATTATCCGTCTGTGGATGGAGAATATATTCTATCCAATTGGCCATCGATATAATCGCGGCGGTTAATTTGAGTTTGTTAATCGTTTTTCGGTTCGCCGAACTTGGAAACCCTGCCGGCTCGATGGTAATGTATCAAACGGTAAGCCATCCCCAGTGAGATGAGCATTATAGCGACAGAGACGCCATAACCGATTATCGGGACGTTTTTTTGAATTTCGGTTACATCGCTTATCAAACCTAATAGTCCCAGAAGAAACACTATTAAGACCCAAAAGAGCATTATCCCTCCTCCTTGTTTTGTTTTGCCTATTTTAATACTTCAAAAGCGGTTCCACAAGCACAAATTTCGCAAAAGAGATTTTTTACTTAAAAGACCAGTGCCTACCGAAATTTCGCAGTAATTTTTTATGAAGTTGCTCTGTATTTCCGTTTTGATTTCCGAGAAAAAGTTATTATAATGTTTAATAAAGACCTATAAACGGAAAGGC
>QNEE01000077.1 GCA_003645085.1 bacterium
GGATAATCTAACTTATATTATAAGAATATCTTCCGTCCGTTTCAATCAAAATAACTTGACAATCGCCTCCGCGATAAATATATTCTCGCCGAAAGCGATGTTTAACCGATTCGAGGAGGTCGGACGGTGGCTCGAAAATTCTCGGCCGCCTTTATCCTTAAAAAGTAGCCCACGGCGCGAATAACGCCCCGTGGTGAAACATCGCTATGCCCGGTTCGCGCCGGGTAGTTTTATATCCGAAAACCTATACCCCACAATGGGGTTGGGAACGAACATCGAACAACGAACCACGAGGTTAATTATGCCCTTTCAAGACATAGAAAAAAAATGGCAGAAACGCTGGCGCGACGCCGGTCTGTTCGACACGCCGGAAAATCCCGGCGAGGACAAATTCTATCTGCTGGAGATGTTCGCTTATCCCAGCGGGGACGTTCATATAGGGCATTTCCGCAACTACTCGATAGGCGACGTCGTCTGGCGGTATCTCCGGATGTGTGGGAAAAAACTGCTTCACCCGTTCGGCTGGGACTCGTTCGGACTGCCCGCCGAGCAAGCGGCGATACAGAGGAATATCCACCCCCATGAATGGACGGAGGGCAATATCGCCACAGGCCGAGAAACCCTGCGGGCGATGGGCGTCTCCTACGACTGGGGCCGTGAGGTCGTAACCAGCCGCCCGGACTACTACAAATGGACGCAGTGGATTTTCCTGCAGCTCTTTAAGAAGGGCCTTGCGTATCAGAAAGAAGCCGCGGTCAACTGGTGCCCGAAATGCAACAGTGTGCTGGCGAACGAGCAGGTTATCGGCGGTTGCTGCTGGCGGCATAAAAACACCCCGGTCGAGCGCAGGACTCTCAAGCAGTGGTTTTTCAAGATAACCGATTACGCCCAGCGCTTACTGGACGATATCGACAAACTCGATGAATGGCCAGAGCCGGTCAAAAGTATGCAGCGTAATTGGATAGGCCGCTCCGAGGGCGCGAATATCGATTTCGTTGTGGCCGAGACCGGCGACCCGCTGCCGGTTTTCACCACGCGACCGGACACCGTTTTCGGCGTTACATTTATGGCTATCGCGCCGGAAGCCGAACTGTTGCGCAAGTTAGTCGAGGTCTGCCCTAACCGTGAGGCGGTCGAGGATTATATCGCTAAAGCTGTTATGAAAACCGAGATAGAACGCGTCGCCGACGGCTGCGAGAAGGACGGCGTCGATACCGGATTGCATGTTATCAACCCGTATAACGAGGAGCGAGTGCCGCTTTATGTTGCGGATTATGTCCTCGCCGGTTACGGCTCCGGCGCCGTTATGGCTGTCCCGGCGCACGACCAGCGCGATTTCGAGTTCGCGCGGAGGTATAATATCGAAATCCGTGTCGTGATAAACCCGCCCGGTCGGGTGTTACAAAATTGTGACATGACCGAAGCCTATGTAGAGCCGGGAGTTATGACAAATTCCGGCCAGTTCGACGGGATGGATTCGGTGAAAGCAATAAAGGCGATTACCGATTTCGGTGCGGAAAAGGGATATACCGCAAAGACAGTCCAGTTCAAACTCCGCGACTGGTTAATCAGCCGCCAGCGATACTGGGGTGCACCGATACCTGTTATAAATTGCAGACAGTGCGGGATAGTTCCCGTTCCAGAAAAAGATTTACCGGTAGAATTGCCGTTCGTTAAGGATTTTCTGCCGAAAGGGCGCAGCCCGCTTGCCGACGTGCCGGAGTATATCGATACAACCTGTCCGAAATGTGGCGGCCCCGCTAAGCGTGACCCGGACACGATGGACACATTCGTATGTAGCGCCTGGTATTTCCTGCGCTATCTCGATGCGAAAAACGAAACCGAACCGTTCTCGAAATCCGAGGCTAAAAAGTGGCTTCCAGTAGATTTGTATATCGGCGGGAGAGAGCACGCTACAGGACATCTGCTGTATTTCCGGTTTATCACGAAAGTGCTTTATGACCTCGGCTATCTGCCCGTCGAGGAGCCTGCAACCAGGCTCTTTAATCAAGGTATGGTCTGCGATGAAAACGGCGAGGTGATGTCGAAATCGAAGGGGAATGTAATTAGCCCGGTCGACATTATGTCGGAACACGGCGTGGATGTTTCCCGGACGGCGATGCTGTTTTTCGCGCCTCCCGACCACGAAATATCGTGGTCCAGGGACGGTATTCGAGGTGCGGAGCGCTTTTTATCGAGGGTCGAGAGACTTGTAGGAGCGACGCTACGTGTCCCCAATTCGGAAAGGCAAACACAGGGGCCTGTCTATATGGAAGGACTATCCGAACGCGACGCGCAATTGTATTGTGAGCTAAACCGCACCGTTAAAGCGGTTACAGAGGATATCGAGTCGATGGAATACAACACAGCAATCGCGCGAATGATGGAATTTCTGAATGTGGTTACGCCGGAGGATATGGCTAAATCCACAATAGCTTTTCAGATTGCCGATACGTTAACGCTGCTTTTAGTGCCGTTTGCGCCGCATCTCGCCGAGGAACTGAACGAGCGCCTTGGGTATGAACCATTCGTTGTCGACCGGCCCTGGCCGGAATACGACAAATCCGTAATAGTATACGATTTGGTAGAGATAGGTGTGCAGGTCAACGGTAAGGTTCGCGGGACAATCAAAATCGCGCCGGACGCCATCGAGAAAACGGCAATCGAAGAAGCCAAAAAGCAGGATAATATCCGCAAGCACCTCGAGGGCAAGGAAATAACAAAAATAATTTACGTTCCCGGAAGAATATTAAATCTCATTGTCCGATAATAGGTTACAGCTGTTACCACAAAAATCCCCTTTTAAAAGGGATTTTTTTTATGTGCATTTCCTGAAAAAATAATTATAATATTAATAGAGATAATATATTGAACTATCTTGAGTTCGCCATTGTCGTTTTAACTATCGCTTTAGCTGATTGTTCGCAACGGCGATACGAAGGTGGTTATTATTGCTTTGCCGGAAACCGGACCCCACCCAGATATGTGAAATTTGGGTTACGAGCGGCGAAAAGGCTACGATTCGGCATATTCGAGATGCTAAAAATTAAAAAGACATTTACAAAATAGGTAGCGAATGTCATTTCGGGGAGTAGAACGAAGAGAAATCTCCAGAGCGACAATGAGTTATGATTTCTCGCTACCGCTCGAAATGACAGGATTCTCTATTTTGCAGGGTTCGTAAAATTAAAACCTAAAATCGTAAAAATCGTCAAAAAGAGTTGAAAGATAATAAATTTTGATTATATTTATCAAAATGGAGAAATATTATCTTGAGATTATAAGAGGTAAGTAGAGAGGATAACCTATGGCTCTTCTTCTTGGAGAAATGCTAATCCGCGCCGGAAGGATTACGGAAGAACAGCTAAAAAAGGCTCTCGAGGTTCAGAAGGAGTCCGGTGGGAAGCTCGGCGAGGTTCTTCTCGAACTCGGCTATATCGAGGACGAGAACGTTATAAATGAATTTGTTGCAAAACAGCTTAATGTCGGTTCGATTAAACTGGCGGACCTCGAACTGGACCCCGAAGTCGTCTCTCTGATACCGGTTGATATCGCGCGGAAATTCACTGTAATCGCGACTATCAAAGTCGGGAAACTGCTTTTCGTGGCAACCGAAGACCCGTCGAACCTCTTTGTCCTCGACACGCTCAAGTTCGTAACCAACCACGATATACAACCGGTAATGACCTCGAAAAGCGCTATTCAGGATGCTATAGAAAGGTATTACGGCACCGACGAGGAGACTGTCGACGATATTCTGGAGGATATGGCCACCGCGGAGGATTTGAATATTGTAGATGAGGAGGAAGAAGAGATTTCCGATATGGAGTTGCAGGAAGCCGTTTTAGAAAAGCCTCTCGTCAAATTGGTTAACTCGATAATTATGAACGCTATCCGCCGCAAAGCTTCGGATATTCATATCGAGACCTATGAAAAACGGACTCGACTACGTTATCGCATCGACGGCGACCTTGTGGAACAAGCCCCGCTTCCTTACAACCTGCGTCACGCCGTTGTCAGCCGTATTAAAATTATGGCGAAACTAAATATTTCGGAACGCAGGGTCCCGCAGGATGGAAGAATCAAGATACACACCCAGGGGCGCGCGATAGATTTTCGTGTTTCTATTTTGCCCTGTATTTTCGGCGAGAAGGTCGTTATGCGTCTTCTGGACCCTGAGAACCTTATGCTTGATATCAGCAAACTCGGTTTCCCGAAACGTGCTCTCAAGGAGTTCAATAAGGCTATCCATCTGCCTTTCGGGATGGTTCTGGTTACAGGCCCTACCGGCTCAGGAAAGACGACGACACTCTATTCGGCCTTGAGCCAGTTGAATACCCCGGACACTAATATTATGACCGCCGAGGACCCTGTAGAATACAACATCAAAGGCTTAAATCAGGTTCATATGCACGCGGAAATAGGTTTAACCTTTGCCGAGGCCTTGCGCGGTTTTTTACGGCAGGACCCCGATGTAATCCTCGTGGGTGAGATACGTGACGGCGAAACGGCATCGATAGCTATCAAAGCGGCTCTAACGGGGCACCTTGTGTTCAGTACACTACATACGAACGATGCCCCCAGCGCTGTTACCCGACTTGTAGATATGGGAGTGCCGCCCTTTTTAGTCGCCGGTGCGGTAAAGCTGATTATGGCTCAAAGACTTGTGCGCAAAATATGTCCCAATTGCAAAGTCGAGATGAAACCGGAACCGGAATATCTCGAGATAATCGGTATGAGTTCCGAGGACGCCGAGAAGATTACTTTTTATAAGGGGGAAGGTTGTCCTATGTGCAACGGGTCGGGGTATAAAGGCCGTATCGCGTGTTTCGAGATTATGCCGATTTCGAGAGAACTCAAAAAGATGATTCTCGCTGGTGCCGCCAGTCTCGAACTTACGGAACAGGCGGCAAAAGAGGGGATGCGGACGTTAAGACAGGAAGCTATTCGATATATGATAGACGGTATAACCACTATCGAGCAGGTTATTACAGAAACTGCGTCGCATTAATATTCAAGAGGACAAAAATGGCTCTTCGTTTGGGCGAAATGTTGATTCAAGCCGGTAAGATTACCGAGAAACAACTCGAGAAGGCTCTCGAAATCCAGGGCGAAACCGGAGCGAAACTCGGGGAGGTCCTTCTAGACCTCGGGTATATCAGCGACGAGAACGTTATCAACGAGTTTGTCGCAAAACAACTGAATGTCGGCACAATTAAGCTTAAGGACCTAGACCTGAGCCCGGAAATCGTCGAATTAATACCGGAGGATATTGCCCGCAAATTCAACGTAATAGCTACTATCAAGGTAGGTAAACTGCTTTTTGTAGCAACCGAAGACCCCGGGAATATCCTTGTTATGGATACCCTTAAATTCGTTACGAATCATAATATTCAACCGGTTATGGCCTCGAAAACGGCGATAGCCGAGACTATCGACAAATATTACGGCGCCGATGAGGAATCTATCGGCGATATAATCGAGACTCTGGACTCGGAAGACGATATCGATATTATCGAGGAAGAGGAAGACGATTTTATGGAGGGGGAATTGTTGCAGGCTGTCCAGAAAAGGCCGCTCGTAAAGCTCGTGAACGGTATCATTATGGACGCTATTCACATGAAGGCCTCAGACGTTCATATCGAAACCTACGAGGATTTTACCAGGGTTCGTTACCGGATAGATGGCAATTTAATAGAGAAGTCCACGCTTCCTTTCAGGTTACGCCACGCGATAGTGAGCCGTATTAAGATAATGGCCAAACTCAATATATCAGAGCGGCGTTTGCCTCAGAGCGGTCGTATTAAGGTTTATATTCAAGACAATCCGATAGACATTCGTGTTTCGGTTATGCCGACTATCTTCGGCGAGAAAATCGGTATGCGTCTTCTGGACCCGCGTTCTCTTATGCTGGATATAACCAAACTTGGATTCCCTCAACGTGGTTTGAAGGAATTTAATAAGGCGATTCATATGCCTTTCGGGATGATTTTGGTTACTGGTCCGACCGGTTCCGGCAAGACTACGACGCTTTACTCGGCGTTGTCCCAGCTAAATACGCCCAAGAAGAACCTTATGACCGTAGAGGACCCGGTGGAGTTCAATATAGACGGCATCAATCAGGTTCATACGAAAGCCGAAATCGGGTTGACATTCGCAGCGGCCCTCAGGAGTTTCCTTCGTCAGGACCCCGATATCATTCTGGTCGGGGAGATACGGGACGGGGAGACGGCGTCGATAGCGATTAAATCGGCGTTAACGGGACACCTTGTTTTTAGCACGCTCCACACAAACGACGCGCCCAGCACCGTTACACGTCTTATAGATATGGGTATTCCGCCGTTTTTAGTCGCCAGTTCCGTAAAACTCATCGTTTCACAGGTGCTACTGCGTAAGATTTGTCCGCAGTGTAAAACGAAGGTCGAACCGAACCAGGATTTCCTCGATGCTATCGGGATGACTCCGGAGGATGCCGAAAAGGTTACTTTTTATGAGGGAGCCGGATGTTCTTTATGTCATGGAACCGGGTATAAAGGGCGAACCGCGTGTTTCGAGGTTATGCCTATTACTGCTAAGTTAGAGAGAATGATAGTTAATGGCGCTACCAATCTGGAGATAGGCGAACAGGCGGCGAAAGAAGGTTTGCGGACGTTAAGACAGGAGGCTATCAGATATATGGTCGAGGGGATAACGACCTTGGAACAGGTCGTTATGGAAACGTCGTCGCAATAACATAACCGGCAAGTTCCGGCTTAATTACAAGGGAGTTTTTAATGGCAGATGAGCAATCCCCACAGAGAACTGTAGATGAATTAGGGACTATCGAACAGGTTACGGGAAAGAGTCCGCCGAAAGCCAATAGAGACGAATTCTCGATGCGTGCGCTTCTCGAAGAGATGATACGAAGGGGGGCTTCGGATTTACATATCACGGTTGGTGCGCCGCCTATTCTGCGTATAGACGGCAGACTCCATCGCATAGCCGGGGAAGCTATAACCGAAGAAACGTCCAAGCGATTAGCTTATTCTATTATGGCCGAGAAACAGAAACAGAAATTCGAGGAACAATGGGAAGCGGACCTTTCATTCGGAATATCGGGTCTTTCGAGGTTCAGGTGTAATGTTTTTCTTCAACGCGGAGCGGTCGCCCTTGCAGTGCGAGCTATTCCGTTCAAGATAAAGTCGTTCGATGAACTCGGTTTGCCGCCCACGGTTGCCAAGTTCGCGAACTACCCTCGGGGTTTAGTTCTCGTGTGTGGCCCGACCGGGTCCGGTAAATCGACTACTTTAGCCTCGGTTATCGACAAGATTAACCGGGAGCGTTATCAGCATATTCTCACAGTAGAAGACCCTATCGAGTTTGTGCACGAACACAAGAATTGTATTATTAACCAGCGCGAGGTTCATAGCGATACCCAATCGTTCGCGAATGCTTTGAAATATGCGCTTCGGGAGGACCCCGACGTTGTTTTAATCGGCGAGATGCGCGATTTGGTGACTATGCAATCCGCTCTGACTATTTCGGAGACGGGGCACCTCGCGTTCGCCACGTTACATACTAATTCGGCGGCGGAGACGATAAACCGTATTATCGACGCATTCCCGACAAGTCAGCAGACACAGGTTCGAGTGCAGCTTTCTTTCGTTTTGCAGGCGGTTCTGGTTCAGACATTGATGCCGAAGATAGGCGGTGGGAGAATCGTTTGTGTCGAGTTGATGATTGCCACACCCGCTATTCGCGCACAGATTCGTGATGACAAAATTCACCAGATATACAGTAGCATTCAGGCCGGCGGCAAATACGGTATGATTACGATGAATGCCGCTCTGGCGGAACGATATTTAAACGGGCAGATTACTTTAGAAGACGCTATGGCGCGTAGCCCCGACCCGCAGGAGCTTCACGACCTTATAAGTCGGAGGGGCGCAAGAACGAGTATGAACAGGTAAAGCGAGGGGAATATGCCGCAATTTAAATACGAGGGAAGAACGTCCACCGGGACGACAATCGAGGGTGTTCTCGAGGCGAAGACGGCCGATGAAGTAACCGCGTTATTACGTCGGCAGAGAATTGTTGTAACCAAGGTAAAGAAGAAACCTAAGTCGATGGATATAGTCATCGGCTCGGGCGTTAAAAACGTAGAGATTTCGCGTTTTACCCGGCAGTTCGCGGTTATGATTGAGGCTGGATTGCCTCTTGTCCAATGTCTCGATATTCTCGCCGAACAAACGCCCAATAAAATATTCTCGAAAGCGATAGCCAAGGTGCGGGATACCGTGTCTTCAGGTTCGACATTGGCCTCGGCGTTGGGTAAACATAAAAAGATATTCAACGAACTTTACGTAAATATGGTCGAGGCCGGAGAGATGGGCGGTGCGCTGGAGACTATTCTCAGGCGCCTTGCCGATTATCGCGAAAAAGCGGACAAGCTTGTGCGGAAGGTTAAGGGCGCTATGGTTTATCCCACTATGGTTTCGGTAGTTGCTGTCGCCGCGACATGGGGTATGTTAACCTTTATCGTGCCTGTGTTTGCCGGTATGTTCGAGGGGTTGGGTGCGGAGTTGCCTGGACCGACCAAGATAGTTCTCGCCGTTTCCGGTTTTCTGAAATCACATATTTTGCAGATGGTTATCGCTGTGATTGTTCTGGTCGTTGTCTACGTTATCCTTAACAAGAAGAAAACGACCAAATTCTATATCGACGCGATTAAACTACATATGCCGATTATCGGGAACCTTCTAAGAAAGACCGCTGTATCGAGGTTTTGTCGCACGTTGAGCACTTTGCTTCAGAGCGGAGTTAATCTTATCGATGCGCTGAATATCACAGCGAAGACGGCCGGTAATCTCGTATTGACCAAAGCTATCCATAACGCAATGATAGCTATTTCGGAGGGTGAGACGATAACATCCCCACTCGCGGAAACGAAGGTTTTCCCTCCGATGGTTATACAGATGATAGGAGTCGGCGAGAAAACGGGTAATATGGACGAGATGCTCGCTAAGATTGCCGATTTCTACGATGAAGAGGTGGATGCCGCCGTAGCGGCTTTAACGAGTATGATAGAGCCTCTGGTTATTGTGTTTATGGGAGGAGTCATCGGTGCGATTCTAATCGCTATGTATCTGCCGATGTTCGATATTATCGGCCAGATAAAGGGTTAACCTTAGGCTCGTAAAACCAGAAATTTCGCCCGGGGCGATACAGGATAGTTCCCCGGGCTTTTTTAAGAAGATAACCGAATATGACCGACACCAGTAAAACGCGGGCGATAAATACTGACCGTGAAAAGCGACGGTTGGATATCGACGCCGACCTGGGCACTAAAATCAGGTGGCTTCTTGTTGCCCGTCTCGGGATGTTCGTGCTGATTACTGGAGCTGTCGTCTTTTTATTTTCGACGCGAGGCTTTCTTTTTAAGCTCCTTTTCGGTTACGGTATCATCACTCTCGGGTATTTCATCTCGCTCGCGTGGTGGCAGAAGACCCGCAAAGAGGTCAGTTTTAAGTTCCTTTGCGCTATCCAGTTGCTTTTCGAGCTTATTGTCGAGGCCGGGATTGTGCATTATTCGGGTGGTGCCGGCTCTCCTTTCACTATTCTGTTCGGCCTTTCTATAGTGTCCTCCGCGTTTGTGTTCGAGCTTGCAGGGACGCTGATTACGGCGAGCGGAGCGGCAGTATTATATGTTACCATTGTATATCTCGAATTTAGAGGAATTATCGAAGTTTCAGCCCGATTCCCTATGGTCGAGTTGCTTTACGAGGACAGCGAATTACTTTTTTTCACCGCTTATGTATATGTATGTTTCCTTTATCTTATAGCGTTTTTGATTGGGTATCTTTCGGGACGCCTTCGCGCGAGAATAGGGGAATTGCGAGAAACCGGCGAGACTCTTCAACGCGTTCGGATGGACACCGACGATATTTTAATACATATGCGCAGCGGTCTTATCACGCTCGACCCCGAGGGGAGAATCGTTTACTTTAATAAGGTCGCCGGCGACCTGCTTGGAATCGACCCCGACGACGCCGCAGGCAAATTTTTGAGTGATATACTTCCCAAAAGCGCCAAATCGTTTAATTCGAAATTATCGGAACTTCTAGCTCTGGGCGGTCAACGAATAAGAACGGGAGAATTTTCTTTGCACGCGGAACCGGGTGAAGAGCCGCGAATTATGCTTCTCGCGTGCAGTTTTCTAACAAGCCCCGACGGCAGTCTTCGAGGAATTATCGCTCTTTTCGAAGATATTACAGAGCAAAAGCGCAGGGAGGAATATCTTAAGGAAGTAGAGAAAATGGCTGCTATCGGCGAGCTTTCCGCCAATCTCGCTCACGAGATACGAAATCCTCTGGCGGCCATTCGGGCGTCCGTAGAAACCCTATCGGGAGATGAAAAACCGGACGAGACTGACAACCGCCGGCTGATGAAACTGGTT
This sequence comes from bacterium, assembly GCA_003645085.1. Lineage (GTDB taxonomy): Bacteria > UBP14 > UBA6098 > UBA6098 > UBA6098 > QNEE01. The sequence goes on from QNEE01000077.1 coordinate 10,436, forward strand.
ATTAAGGAAACCGACCGTTTGACCCGCGTTCTCGACGAGTTCCTGGTTTTCGCGCGATTAAAAGAACTTCCGACCGACCATGTTACCTACAATCGAATAAACCTTGTTGAGATGATAGCCGAGGTTCTCAAGATGCTTGACAGCCATCCGGTATTCTCCGGCGATATCGAAATCGTGAATGAACTTCCGGACGAACTCTGGGCTTTTGGACGCGAGGACCAACTCAGAGATGTATTCTACAACCTGCTGATTAACGCGGGCGAAGCAACCCACGACAGCGGCGGGACAATAACCATAACGAAGGCTCCGGAGCGCGAGGGTTTTTATGCCGGGCGACGGCTTGTAGGAATCAACATCATCGATACGGGTGCCGGTATCCCGGAGGATTCTCTATCGCGTATATTCAACCCGTTCTATAGCACAAAACCGCGCGGAACCGGCCTCGGTCTGGCAATCGCTTACGGGATTGTCAACAGGCACAGGGGTATAATCGAGGCCGAAAACTGCGAGGATGGAGGCGCTAAATTTACAGTATATCTATTGAAGGCGCCAGAGCCGGAAGAGGGACATTAAATAATTTCGAGATTGCTGAAAAACGAACACATTCCCGGTGAAATTATAATTTTTCAGGAAACTTCTCTAATTTCTAAAAATGCTTGCGTATCGGGATAAAAATACCTATAATAAAATAACAAGAAAGCTAATCAGGATTATATGGCGCTAAGGCTATAGATTTGTATTACAGGTTTGGAAAGATTACCCGAAACACCGGGGGAATTAGCGCCATTCGACCGCATCCCACGGGTGTGGTTTTTTCGCGCAAAACTATGGAGGAAAATATGCGCCGCAGAACGATTTTATCTATCGTCGCTGTTATAATCCCTTTCGCGGTATTCGGTTTTTATATTCCGCATCGAGGATATTATCGGCCGTCTTTCGCGCTCGGTCAGGCTTTGTTCAATCCCACCGACGAGGTTGCGCTTACTCAGCTCCACGAATTAGCCGACGCTGAAAACGCGACTATCCATAAAGTTACGCGGCGACTCGAAATCTATATGGTATCGTGGGAACCATCGATAGACCGCGAGGCCTATGAAACAGCGGCAAGAACCGGCGATATTGCCACTGTAAAAACGCTTCAAGAACAGGGAGAATTGGAGGTTCACAGGATGGTCGAGCTTATTAAAAACTCGGGTTTAGTGATATGGGCTCAACCCAATAGCTATCGATACATAGCTTATACGCCGAACGACCCGTATTTCCCCGACGATGGCGACCACACACCGTCCAGCGGCCCAGACCAATTCGACAAAGCGATGATACATTGCCCCGAAGCGTGGGACATTCAAAAAGGGAGCGAGAGTATCATACTGGCTATTCTCGACAGCGGAGTCGATGTCGACCACCCGGACCTGACGGCTAATATTTGGGTAAATCCGGGCGAGGATGCCGACGGCGACGGCGAGGTCGGCGATTGGGACGATGTCAATGGCCTGGACAACGATGGCAACGGTTATATCGACGACCTTTACGGTTACGATTTTGTCGGCGGGGTTACTGGAGAGGAGATGACTCCGCCGGACCAGGAGGACTGGAATCCCGATATTCATTACTACGGCGACGACGGCTGGGGCGAACCGGACC
>QNEE01000078.1 GCA_003645085.1 bacterium
ATATAAAGACCATCGGTATCGTCGGCAGACACATCGAAACCCTCGAGAAAGTAAAAAACTGGATAGGCAGCGATAAAATCGTCCCTCATATCCTCGATGTCGACGACAAAGACGCGATGATAGAGTTGATGAAACAATACGATGTCGGCGTGAGCGCGATGCCCAACCGAAAAACGAGTTATAAGACTGTCCACGCCGCAGTAGAAGCCGGACTGAACTTCGTCGAGATGCTCGAGGAATACCACCGGCGGCCCGACCCCGTCGAAACCGAGGGTCTGGAACTCCCCGAAGGTATGACCCTCGACGAATACGGCGACTGGCTCCATGAAACTGCGATAAAAAACGGCGTAACCTTCGTCGACGGAATGGGTTTCGCACCGGGTCTGAGCAATGTTACTCTCGGCGACGGTATCAGAAAACTGGACAGTGCCGAGGTCGCAATCGCCAGAGTCGGAGGAATCCCGGCAAAAGAATTCGCGGAAAAACACCCGCTGAGATATATGATTACCTGGGCGTTCGACCACGTTCTCAGAGAATATATGATTAAACTGAACGTGATTAAAAACGGCGAGATTGTCGAAGTCGACGCTGCTACAGATTTAGAAACATTCCAGTTCAATCAGTTCGGCAAAAATGAACAACTCCAATGCGCCGTTACTCCCGGTATGCCGAGTTTCCTCTTCACGAGGCCGCAGCTTAAAGAATTCGCCGAGAAAACCGTCCGCTGGCCCGGACACTGGCAGGGAGTGCATACCCTAAAAGAATGCGGACTGCTCGACCTCGAGCCCGTCGAAGTAAATGGAGTAAAGGTCGTCCCGCGCGAGGTCCTGCTGGCCCTTATTACCCCGAGGCTTCGGCCTCTCGAGGGCGAAACCGACGTGTGCGTAATGTATAATACTCTCATAGGAACGAAAGACGGCAAAAAGGTTAAAATAGAGTATTTTATGTGGGACGAAGCCGATACCGAAAACGGTATATCCTCGATGATGAGAGCTACCGGATATCCGGTGGCAATCGCCGCGAAAATGATACTCGCTGGCGAGATTACCGAAAAGGGCATCGTTCCGCCTGAGGACGCCATTCCCGCGGACCTCTACCCAAAATTCATCGACGAACTGAAAAAACGGAACATAGAAATCCTCGAAATTATGACCCCGCTGGAATAATCTCATTCGCCGTTTTTCGGTTAAAAGTAACCCTGTATGCAGAAAAAAGGGGGCGGTTAGAAACCGCCCCCTTTAATCCGTTTCGGAAAACGCCATCGCCGATTACCACGGCATACAGCAAAGTCCGCCGCCGCGGTCGCCGCCGATGTCCTTGCGTGTTATTCCGAGAGTAATAGCGATACTATGCTGCACCCCGAGGTCTTTTTCTCGAGTTATATATTCATAGAGTTCCCAGTCAAATATTTCTTCCTCCGCTTTGCCCATAAATACCGCCTGATAGCGCAGGTCCAGCATTAGCCGAAAATCGTAGGTCTGAAATGCGAGCAAACCTCCGCTTACCGATACAGTCGGGCCGTCGTCGAAAGTCGAGGTCCAGGTATCGTCCCCCTCGAACCTGAAAGGAATCTCCGCCCACTCTATTCCCGCGGCGCCGCCTACATAAGGAGCGATATCCTTCGGAGAAAATATATAATACGCCCCGACTGTAAGTCCCCATGAATATGCATCGCCGCCGCTACAACCGTAACCGCGACCCTCGATGAACAACTTTTCGAGTTCATACATCGCGACAGCCTCGTATTGCCACATCTGCTCTTTGCCGTAACTATCCCCCAGAGGAAACCGATATCCTATCCTAGCCCCGATTGTATAATAATTCTTTCGCCTTCTCGGTTCGGCCGTCTCGGCGTCGGTAACGTTGGTTTTGTCGAGAACCTCCTCCGCTTTTTTGCCCTCGGCCATTCCGCGCGCGAGCCGACCGATAACCACATCGAGGTCCTCTACCGAAGTCGAAGTGAGCTTATCGGTGTGGACAGTAGCTCCTGAAGCGTCGGCTACGTAAATACTGACGATTACTTTTTCTCCGAGTTTGGATAGCGACCCGTAAAGCGCCTGTTGAGTTCCGGCAGCTTTCGCCCCGGCTGCGGCACAGGCGGCGTCGGTGCACATCTCCCCAGAAGGCGCATCCTTACACGAATATCCTAACCCGGTTAATTCCGATGTGAACAGCTGACTAACCGCCGAAACCGTCGCCGCATCGAGACCTGTAGCAGTAAATTCATATATTATAATCGATGTCTGCGCAGCGGCGCAGAACACTAACGCAAAAAACAAAAGGACGACAGATTTTTTCATTATACCCTCCATGGGAAATCTTTGTTCTCTCACGAATAGAGATTGCTGAATGAAGGTTTATATCCGATGTCGAAAACTCGAAGGCCAAAATCCAGAATCCCTTCATTACAAAGTAGTTATATGGATTGGCGGATTCTGGCTCCCGGCTCTTGCGCTTTTTATTTTTTGGAAAAACAAGCTACCTTAAATATATAGTATTATCGAATGGATACAAGGACTTTTTGTTTCACAAATCTTTACCAATTAATGTCTGGTTTTATTCTTTTTGCGCAACCATATCTGCTTTTGAAGTCCTCGCTTCCAGCGCGACAGCGTATTTGCGTTGATTCCGAGGTTCCGCGCTACTTCCGAAATCCTGCGCCCCTATTCGACCACGAGCCGAACGGCCTCGATTTTAAACTCCTTATCGAACTTCCGTCTGTGTTTTTCGGCCCTATAGAACACCTCCTTCCGAAAGGCAATATAATTCCGAAAACAACGATTCAGAATAACTCGTTATTCGTTTTTAAGGTCGAGCGAATTACCTACTTTGTGGGCGTTATCTCTACTCTATTTGTTCTCTTTGTTTAGTTTTATTTAGGCCAATTTCGGTATTAAGTTGGCACAAATCTGGCGTAATTAAAAAACGCAGGATTTTAATCCTCTGCGGTTTTCTCAATTACAATTATAGATAACATCTGCTATGCGCGTTCCCACGCTCCAGCGTGGGAACGGGAAAACGAAAAGAAGCAAAGCTTCTTATATAAACGCATTACGCAACTGGAGCTACGTAACGAGAGTCGTAGCTTCACATTATTTCCCTGCTTTCATTATCAAGAACGGCCCTTCAGGCGCTTTGACGACACTTACATCCGCAAAACCGGCCTCGTAAACCAGAGCTTTTATTTCGTCCGCGGAAACGCTCTTCCCGAAAACGATTTTTCGGAGATACCATCGCATAAACGGCTTGAAAACATACCACGCTGTGAATTTTTCGGCGAATGCCGTGAAATCTTTTTCCGACGCCTCTCTGTCGGCCTCGGCAATATAGGCTTTCCCGCCCGGCGCGAGGATGCGTTTTATTTCGAGCAGTCCGCGAAGCTTGTCCGGCCAGTGCTTTATACACGCCACACTGACGACGATATCGAACGAGGCGTCGACGAACGGGAGAGACATAGCGTCGCCGATACGCAAGCTGCAATTCGGGAGCGCCTCGCGTTTCAGTAAGCGGTTTGCGTATCGCACCTGTGTCGGCGAGTAATCGACTCCGACAATCTCGGCGCCGGGGTATTTTCGGGCAAACATAAGCGTAACGTGTCCCGGCCCGGAGCCTATATCGAGTATCCGCGCGTTCTCCGGCGCTTCGACCTCATGGACAAACTGCTCGAACAACCCCGATGCTGCCTTTATTACAAGGTGGTTATAAATCGGCCCCTGAACAAAATCCCACGCCCATTTCGCGTCGAGGAAACGCTTAACGATGCCGTGTTTTTTGCTATCTGTGGCATTTGCGCTCATCGCCACTCAAACCCTCTTGTAAATCCCAATCACCTTAAGGAGATTAAATAGGGCTATCCTCAATTTGCCGTGCGATTTTACTTTTTCGTAAAACTCCTCTATCGCTTCGACCTGCCTGTCGGTGGCTTTCCCGTCCGGTTTGTGGAAAGCGTAATGCAGAAGCTCGCCGCGGATTTTGCGGTAGTTATCCGATTCGAGGTTCCTCTCGATTGCCGGGATTATATCGTCCTCTTTATAGAGGACATCCCCCGCGCGCCAGACGAACGTATTCGAGAATTTGTCCTCAGACGGCCTGTAGTTCTCCGGCGACGGGTTCGCGAAAATTATCGGCCGGTCGAAATGGAACCACTCGTAGCAGACCGCCGAGATGTCCGAAATCATAATATCCGCCTGACGCATATAAACGCTGATATCGGCGTCCCAGACGGTTTTTACGTTTTTCTCGACACCGAGCCGTTTTATATAATCCTCTATTTCGCCGTAGATGCCGGTCATATCCTCGTTCAGTCTCGAGTGGTATTTGATTATCAGATTCCATCGCGGCGCGATAGCTTTCACCAACCGTTTTCCCCACAACGGGAGCGAGCTTTCGCCATAAGCCGAGAATTTCATATCGATAGCCCCGGCGGAAATCCAGGTCGGCGCATAGAGAACGGTCGGCTTGCCGTTGTCGAAAAGCGGCGCGCGCGCGGCCTTATTGTTAATAACGTCGTCGAATTTCGGATAGCCAATCAAAACGAGCTTGTCCAGGTTTTTCACATAGCCGGCGTTCTCGATTTTGTCCTTCGTCTTTTGACCGGGGAGGAAAATCCTGTCGAAAAGCCGCATCCTCTTGTCCTCGACATATCTTTTGTCCGAGACGCCGTGGAAAACCTGAACCGCGTAGCCCCAGTATATCATCTGGAAACCGGTATAGACGATTACCTTCAGGCCGCTTTTGCGCGCGATATTCATCGCTTTGTAGGTGTGGTCGACGAGAAAAACGGTGGGATTCAGGTGCGCGTAATTCTCGTTAATATACTCATATATTCTTTTGTTCTTGGTCATTATCGTCCCGCCGAGCCGCTCGTAGATGCGCATTATCGGAGGGATATGCTGGATATCGGTGAGGATGTAATAGCCGATTTTCATTTTTATCGCGTTACCTAACTCCGGGGTCATTTCAAATACACTATTCTCTTCGTTACCGATTCGCTACCCCGGTCGGTGAACCTGTCGAACCGCGCCCGAATCAAATAGATTCCGGAACCGAGAGATTCGTCCGGTTGCCAGACGGTTTCGTAGGGGCGACCCTTGTGGTCGCCCGATACGCGGGAGGACACAAGGCCCTCCCCTACGGGCATTTCAAAAACGATTCTCCCGTTAATGTCGAAAATTTCGATTTGTAGGGGCGGGTCTGTGGCCCGCCCGTCTCCATTGGTTCGTTTGCGAACAACCCACATAGGCCATTTCATATCCTATTCTCTTCTTCCTTGATTCGCAGAATACACCATCTATTTCCAACTTGTTTTATTACGTTTTTGTTTTCTTCAGATGATTCAACGTGCGTAACCCACACTTCGTTTGTTCCCCATCTCTTGTTATTTAGCCTTACCACTAATAATTGTGTACCTTCACGTATTGGACAGTCTCCTAAAATACCGGCAACTCCGATTGGGAGAGATTGTATCAGTTTAACTAGGCGGCCACCTTTCGATAATTTCGGTAAGCATTCTGGCAATTTACTCATATGTTTACGACTATTGCAACTTCTACATAACACCCAAAGATTATCAGGGTCGTTACTGCCGCCCTCGATTATAGGGATTATATGGTCAACAGTTAGGCGTTCTTTTGAACCGCAAATTTGACAATACGAGTCTCGCTGCAAAATCTTTTCTCGAATATCTTTTGGAATTTTGCGTTTTTTCTGTTGTTTTTTCCTAAATTCTTAAGAATCTTTTCACGCTCGATTTCTGTAATTAGTTTCAATTTGTGGGCACGATATACAACGCCTTTACCAACTCGACCAGTTTGGATAATCGAACATGTTTTATTTGAATTACCCTTAAAGTGGTTTCTTATGCAAAGATTAACTTCAGAAGCTATTTCGGAAGGAGTAGCTTTTCCCCACATCTTTTGGACTATACTATCTGTTTCCTTTGTCCAAATCCTATTTTGCGGTTTTAGAGTTAATCCTTGATTGCGACGTAATATATTCACTTTCTCATTATGTGAAATGAGTTTAAGAAGGTATGCTTTTTCTACTACGCGCCGAGTTGTAAGAGGACGTGGAGTTTTACAATCAGAATAATTCTTTTTGTAATATTCTTGCACGAACTCATTAACCATATCGCACACGTGGTCAGGATTATCTGACGACCAATTTGCTTTTAAGAAATCCTCAACTTCGAAAAACCAAATACGCAATTTAATAACCTCCAAGGATTACTCCGTTATCCACCCTATTTTACCATCGGCAATTTCACGCCTTTTTCTTTCGCGACCTCGATTGCTTTTTCGTAGCCCGCGTCGGCGTGGCGCATTATGCCTGTGCCGGGGTCGTTGGTCAAGACTCGCTTGAGGCGTTCGTCCATCTCCGGCGTGCCGTCGCATACGATGACCTGCCCGGCGTGTAGCGAATGGCCCATTCCGTCGCCGCCGCCGTGATGGAACGACACCCAGCTTGCGCCGGAGACGGCATTGAGCGCGAAATTCAGCAGCGGCCAGTCGGCGACAGCGTCCGAGCCGTCCTTCATATTTTCCGTCTCGCGGTTCGGCGATGCCACAGACCCACAATCGAGATGGTCGCGGCCTATCACTATGGGCGCTTTAACCTTGCCGGTTCTGACGAGTTCGTTGAACGCGAGACCGGCGATATCGCGTTCACCATAGCCGAGCCAGCAAATTCTACAGGGCAGCCCCTGAAATGCTATACGCTCTTTCGCCAGCTTCAACCAACGATGCAGATAGGGCTTGTTCGGAAACAGCTTCATTAGCTCGTCGTCGATGGTGTAGATGTCCTGCGGGTCGCCGGAGAGCGCAGCCCATCGGAACGGCCCCTGCCCCTCGCAGAACAGCGGCCTGATATACGCCGGAACGAATCCTGGATATTTCCAGCTACCATCGGAGTTACGGGCTTCTTCATATTTGATATTTCCGCCAGCGACTGCCTCGCCGCGAAGGTTGTTGCCGTAATCGAACGTCTCCGCGCCGCGTTCTTGCAATGTTATCATCTGGCGGACATGCTTCGCCATCGTTACATGGCTTTTGCGGACGTATTCCTTCGGGTCTTTTTTACGGAGTTCCAACGCTTCCTCGAATGTTAACCCATCGGGGACATAGCCATTCAAAGGGTCGTGGGCGCTGGTCTGGTCGGTGAGGATATCCGGCACGATATTCCGTTCTATTAACCTCGCCAACAAATCCACTTGATTTCCGACCCAAACTATGCTTTTGGCGGCTTTGCGGTTTTTGTAGTCGATTGCCTTATCGATAGCGGCGTCGAGATTATACTCTATTTCGTCGAGGTATTTCGTATCGATGCGCTTTTGCGCGCGGGCCTTCTCGACCTCGGCGGCGAGATAAGTAGCGTTGCACATAGTCGCGGCTAAAGGCTGAGCCCCGGACATCCCACCGCAACCGCCGGAGACGATAAGCTTGCCTGCAAGGTCGTCCGTCCCGAAGACTTTGCGACCTGCGGCGGCGAAACACTCATAAGTGCCCTGCAGAATCCCCTGCGTGCCGATATAAATCCAGCTTCCAGCGGTCATCTGACCATACATAATCAAGCCCTTTTTCTCAAGCTCGTGGAAATGGTCCCAATTAGCCCATTTGCCGACGAGGTTCGAGTTGGCGATAATCACTCTCGGCGCCCATTCGTGCGTCTTAAAAACACCGACCGGCTTTCCAGACTGCACGAGAAGCGTCTCGTCGTTCTCGAGTTCCTTTAGCGTGCGGATAATCGCGTCGTAGCATTCCCAGTTGCGCGCGGCTTTACCGGTTCCGCCATAAACTATGAGATTGTCCGGGTCGTTAGCGACATCCGGGTCTAGATTGTTCATCAGCATCCGCATCGCGGCCTCCTGATGCCAACCTTTGCAGTTAAGTCTGCTTCCTTTCGGCGCATGGATAATGTGTTCGGGCATAGTTCCTCCGTTCTATTTTGAATCTTTCGGTTCAAATATAATATCTTTTTAGAAATAAAGCAAATCCAATCGAGCGGTTATTCTCGGTGCTACAACGTGGCTGACAAACGACGTATAGATAGTTAAATTATCAATAAATAACCCGACCAAATAGCAAATATGCGTCGCCGGACTATACCGTCGATTGCACTTCTTTTGTGGCTTTTATTGTGTGGTTGCGAATTCGAGCCGCCGGTTGGGTTATCTATAGCAGATACGGCGCGGGAACCGGCGAGTTCGATACCACTATCGGTATATTCGCTATGGAAATAGAATAATTCGCGCTCGATAATAATATCAGATATCGAACTCTATAGAGCTGTACCTGCCGGTTCAATCGTTTCGCAAATTGCATATCTCAGGCTAATTATTTAAAAGTCGGTATCGTGCTAACTGTTTATCACACAGGATAATAGACCAACAGACTATCTCTGGCACGAGCATTGCTCATATATTAGTAGGTGATGAAAAATGGCATTCCAATTTAAGATTTCGAAACGTGCTTTCTGGGTTATAATAATCGGATTTATTCTGTATTTAATATTCTTTAAAAACACCGAGGCCGCTGAAAACACGGCGACTATCGATATTTCGGTCGAGCAGGAGGAGCTTGTTTTGGGGCAGATAAGAGTCGAGGACGAAGGTTCTTTCGATTTGCTCGAAATCCCCGGAGATTATCGGCTTCGCGGGGAACCGGGGGAACCGTTTCTGCCGGTAAGAACAATATTCCTGTCCGTTCCGCGCGGCGCGAGATTCGTATCGATAAAAGCTATCCATTTAGAAGAGACCACGCTTCCGGGGGAATATAATATCTATCCTGCACAACCGCCCGTTCCAACTGTGGGAAGCATTTTTATCCGATCGTCACCATAAAACAAGATATACTGGACTCGCGGGAGACGTTCCCGCGGGAGAACATAACGTTCATTACCGACCGCGCCTCGATGCGCGGTTTTCTTTTTTTTGTATTCAATTACTATCCACTGCGGTATACAGCCTCCGAACAAAAAACCAGTCTGGTTACGAACGCAAAATTCGAGGTCGTTTTCGATGAGGGTTTTTACGATTTTCGAGAATACCCAACAACCGGCGAGGTTTTCCGAGACGCGGCGGCAAATCTCGTATTTAATCCCGAGAACCTCGGCAGACAAAGGCCGCTTTTCGACGAACCCTCCGAAGCGGAATACATTGTTATTACGAGTAACGCTCTCTCTTCTTATTTCGAACCGCTAACCGATTGGGAAATGCAAAAGGGAGTAACCTCGGAGATAGTAACGGTCGAATCGATAGAATCGAGCTACCCAGGCACGAATACTCAGGCGAAAATAAAAAATTGTATTCTCGACTACGCTATGAACAAGGGTTCGATTTGCGTTTTGCTCGGCGGCGATAATACAATTATCCCCGATTATGATTGCTATTGCTATGTGAATAACGACAATCCTCCTTACGACCCCGATTATACAAATCCAGCGGATATTTATTATACCGGTCTCGACGGCACCGACCCGACAGACTGGAATCTGGACGGCGACGACAAACAGGGCGAACCTTATGTCGACGGCGTGGACCTTTATCCCGACGTGATTGCCACTCGCGCGGGATTGCGGACATCCGACGATGTTACGGCTTTCGTGAATAAAACGTTGAATTACGAACAAAATCCGCCGACATCGGATTCGCGCGGTCGTTCGGCGATTTCGGTGCAATCGTTAGGATAGGTCTGTTTGAGAGCGCCGGATAGGTTGATTTGGTTGTCATATAACAAGAAAAATGAACACCCCGTAACCAAAATGTAAAAAGATAAACGGCAAAAACCGAAATTTTTATCCGATGTTAAAGAATAAACCGTTTTCCAGCAATCTCAAATTAAACTTTCTTGACTATCACGCCGAAAGACCTATATTGCTACGAATCAAAAGAAAAATGACCGAACCTGCAAAAAAAATACTCAAATCGGCTACCGAGCACGCTCTCGGTGTCCTCGAATTCGGTAGAATCAGGAAACTCGTGAAGGAGGCGTGCGACTCGGAACTCGGCAAGGAAAAAGCGGAGGAACTTTACCCACTGGATAGCGCCGAGCAGGTGCGAAACCGACTGGAACTTGTCTCCGAAATAATTCGCGCATTGGAGGAAGCTGGTCAACCAGATTTGTCGGGCATCGCCGACGTTCGCCAACAGATAACTCTCGTAACGAAAGAGGGCGTTCTTTCGGCGGATGACCTATGGAAAATCGGTTGCATAGCGGATTTGTCGAACAGGTTATCGCATTATAGTAAGAAAGGTTGCAATGATAAGCCTCATCTTGGGGAGGTTTTAGGTTCTTTATTCGAGATACCCGGAATCGCCGGACGTATAACAGAATATATTATCCCGCCGGGGGAACTATCCGAGGACGCCACGCCGCTTCTAACCGACCTTCGCAAGCGGAAAGCGGTAACCCACGAGAAGTTACAGGCGAAATTGGAAAGCTACATCGGCAACCCGAAATACGAAAACATCCTTCAGGATGAGTTTGTAACGCTACGCCACGGTCGGTTTGTGTTGCCGGTCAAAATCGAGCGTAAGCAGGAGATACAAGGGGTAATACACGACCGGTCGGCGAGCGGCGCCACGCTATTTATCGAACCGTTACCCATAGTCGAATTGAACAACGAGATGCGCGAGTTGGAGCTTGCCGAAGAAGCCGAACGCGAGCGCATATTCCGACTTCTGTCCGAACTGGTAGCGGCCCACGCGGAAAGCCTTAAAGCGAATCTGGAGATACTCGGCAGGCTCGATTTTTTAGTGGCTTGCGCCCGTGTCGCGCGGCGCTTCGATTCGACCTGTCCCGAATACGGTAAATCCGAAGACTTTATCCTCGAAAAAGCGCGGCATCCTATGCTAATTATCGAGGGCGAGGAGAACGAGGATTTCGAGGTAGTCCCGCTGGATATCGAACTTCGAGACAGCTCGCGCGCACTGGTCGTAACCGGCCCGAATATGGGAGGAAAAACTGTAGCGCTTAAAACCTGCGGACTTCTCGCGGCGATGACGCAATCCGGATTACCGATACCGGCTGGTGAGAATAGTAAAATCCCGCATTTATCAGGGATATTTGCGGACATCGGCGACGAACAGTCGATAGACGATTCCCTCTCCAGTTTTGCGGCGCATGTGAACCGCTGGCAGGAGGCTGTTTTAGGCGCAGATGAAAACTCACTTGTTTTAATCGACGAGCTTGGTAGCGCAACCGACCCCGAAGAGGGCACACCGCTATCACGGGCGTTGCTGGAAGAGCTTATCGAGAAGCACTCGTATCTCATAGTAACCACGCATCTCGGCGGACTGAAAGCGCTCGCGGTCGCCACCGACGGTGTCGAGAACGGCGCGATGGAGTTCGACCAGGACGAACTCCGACCGACATATCGATTGAAAACCGGCATCCCCGGACGGTCGTGGGCTTTCCAGATATCGCGGAGGCTCGGCCTCGACGAGAGAATCCTCGAGCGCGGAGAGAAACTTATCGGCGAAAGTGGTTCACATATCGATAGGTTGATAGCCGACCTCCAGCGGAAAATGCGAGAGGCCGAATCTTTAAGAGCAAATGTAAAATCGGAATTGAAGGCTCTCAAACAGGAAAAAGAAACCCTGAATGCGCTAATCAAAGCCAACGAAGAAAAGGCTTCACGGGTCGAGGAGCTCCGTAAACGCTACGAAGACGACCGTCTCGAGATGCTCGAACGGGAAATGGCTATCGAGCGGCGCAAACTAAACGAGGAAATCCGAAAGATACGTCGTCAGGAAGAAGCCGCCGAATCCGCGCGCAAAGCGGTGCGTGAAAGGCTCGACGAAATCAAAAAAATA
>QNEE01000079.1 GCA_003645085.1 bacterium
GTTTTAAAAAGATAATCTATGCAAAGGAAAAAAATGAAAATCGAATCACTGGTTATTGCTTTTGTTATTGGGTTGACCCTCGCTGTTTTCGCCGATATTCGGATTGTAGAGAATTCCGCTGACGGTTTTTCGGCGGAGTTCGTTCCGCCGCCTGTAAAGTCGATGCCGTATAATAATGGCGAATTTATGGAAATCGCCCTCGAAGGCGCCGGTATCGAAGGTGCTGTAGGAGGCCCCTGTTTGCCTGTTTATCGTTATCTTATAGAATTGCCGCGAACCGGGGAATTCGAAATATCTATCGAATCGTCTGGCGAGAAAGCCGAGGGACTTTCTGCGCCACCGAAGCCGCGTCAGCCGCCGCGATTCAAAAACCGTCCGGCACCGGCATTTATCTACGACCCCAAATTATACGAAACCGTCGAACATAAGCCTGCCGTCGAGATAGATGAGCTTGGAATACTCCGGGGACACAGAATGGGTGAGCTTGTTATTCGCCCGGTGGCTTACGACCCGGCGCGAGAAGCCATTCTTGTTCGAGAGAATATTTCTTTTAGCGTAAAATACTCGGAACCGATAGAGCCGGTGCCAGACAGACTCCGAAGCCGATGGGTATCCGAAACGCTTTCGAGGTCGCTGTTTGCTCCGACCGATGTGCCTCCCTTTACGGATGTCCCCTCGCATTATTTAATACTTACTCACTCATTTTTTGTTGGCGAGTTGGGCGATTTTATAGAGTATAAAGAACAGCAGGGATATGACATAACTCTCGCTGTCGTCGATTCGATAGGCGCGACAGATACCGCCATACGAGATTTTATCGAGGACGCCTATCTGACCTGGGAATACCCGCCGGATTATCTGCTTATCGTCGGGGATGTCGACAGAGTCCCGGCGCACGAGTATTCCACCGGCTTTTTCTCGCATCCTTCCGACCAATACTACGTTATGGTCGATGGCCCGGATTATTTCCCGGATATTGCCTGCGGGCGTTTTAGCGTGGAGAGTATCGCGGAGCTGAATGCGATTGTCGAGAAGACTATTTACCACGGACATTGCGATTTTACTTCGACCGATTGGCTCCGCCGCGTTATCCTTCCGGCCTGCGGCACCGATGGTGATTACGACCTCGCTATGGCGACCCAGCGTTACGTCGTCGATAATTACTGTCATCCTCCGGATTTCGAGCCGGACACGGTTTTCGCCTATTACGGCGCAACAGGCGCCGATTTGATAGCGTCGATTAACCTCGGTGCGGCTGTCGTGGACTATTCCGGCCACGGGGAGGAAACCGGTTGGAACAACCCCGCAGTATCCAGTTCGGACATTCCTTCCCTGACGAATATCGGCAAATACCCGCTCGTTATCTCTAATGCCTGCCTTACTAATAAATTCGACCACGATTCCCCCTGTTTCGGCGAGGCCTGGATACGCGAGGCCGACAAAGGCGCCGTCGCTTTTATTGCAGGCTCGAATTCGACGCTCTGGGACGAGGACGACTGGTGGGAACGCGCCGTGTTCGACGCCGTTTTCCTGGATAATTACTATTCCGCCGCCTCGCTGATGTTTCGTGGGTGCCTCGAGGTCGAATTAAGGGGAAGCTCCGAAGCGGAATACTATTTCCAGATATATCACGTTCTCGGCGACCCATCGCTGAGTTTTTACTGGGGCGAACCGGAGAATATCGCCGCGACAGTGCCCGATTTTCTGCCTCTCGGTCCCGGGGAGTTCGATATCCCGGCGCCGGAATCCACTATCGTCGCGGTCCGGATGGCCTCCGGGCCTAAAGGCGCGGCATACAGCATCGCCGGAAATGCGCATATCGATGTCGAACCGGACCCGATAGTGCCCGACAGCGCAAGCGTAACATACTGGCTCCCGAATTTCTACCGCCCGATATGGGCAAATCTACCGGTCGTTACGCTCGCCGACGTTACGATTATCCCGGAAAGCCTGGTAGTCTCCGTCCCCGGAAGCGTGATGGTTTCGGTCAGAGACACAACCGGTGGGCCTTATGAAGGCGTATCGGTCGTTCTCGAAGGGTTCGCACTCTGCGAAACCCTTATAACAGACGCCTCTGGGGAGGTTATGTTCAGCCTGACGCCCGCTTACGGCGAAACGCTTACCGTTACCGGCTATAATGCCCTTTTATGGACTATTTTCATCGAAAAGGTTCCGGTTATTGGCGGTTCGCCATTCGAACCAACATTCGTTAATGTTTGGAGTCCAGCCGCGCACGTTACCGATTCGCTTCCTGTGGGGTTGGACGGCAATATCCAATTCGCTATGCCTTCCTATCCGTGCGATTGGCGGATTTCCGGCGCTGGTATAGCCGATACATCTGGGACGGCGTCCGATAGTGTTACTGTAACGGTCGAACCGACATGCTCGGGAACGGTCGTTTTACGAACCGCCCGCGACGGCTATGCGGTCGGTAGAACAGATATCAGAGCCGCATATTGCCGGGGGAATTTCTATGGTGTCGTAACCGATACAAGCGGGTTTATTCCGGCTTGCGGTGTGGAGCTTTCACTCTATTTGTCCGGAGCGGATACCTCGACGGAAGCACCGAGAACTGTAGTAACAACGGACACCACCGGCTATTTCGACTCCGAAACACCGGTTATATGCGCCGAATACGACATTTATTTCCACGGTTTTGGCTGGCGAGATACTCTTATCGAATATACTCATCGTATCGACGGCGATTATTCGTTCGAAATCGAGCCTTCGCCGACGACGAATTTCGTGGTCGAGATATACGATTCGACTGCATCGCCCGCCTATGCCGAACTTCTGCTTTTCCATCCCGACGGTTTCCTGATTGAGCGCAAACTGGCTGAAACTCCGGGTGTATGCGTATTCGAGAATGTCCCGTATTTCGATTACGAATTATACGCTTTCGCGCGAGGTTGTAGCCGCTATCATTCGACCGTTTCCGTTACCGGTTCCGATACTATAAACATCGCACTCGAAACGGCTATCGCTAACGCGCTTCTTATCGACCATGAGGGTGGTTCGGCAACCGATTCTATCGACTGGCTCTTGTTGTTCGAGCTTGGTCTTTCGGTCCATCGAGTAGATTATATCCCCCCGCTCGATTCATTGTATAAATATGAGTTCGTGATATACTCCTGCGGCGATAACGAGGGATGGGACGTGTTCGTTCCTGCGCACGCCGAGAGTTTGTATATCGCTCATAAAAACGGTGTGAAACTGCTATTCGAGGGTGGGGAACTGGCGTGGGAATATTCCCGCCGCGCGCCGGAGATTATACTCGATTCCCTTATGATGTTCGAAAGCTGGGTCGGCGACGACCCGGGGGATTTTATCCTGAATCTCGAACCGCCGGGGGCATATCGACTCGCCCATAATCCGCGCACGCCATCGCGAGGGATAATCACACGAGACGTCGACCCGTGGACGGACTATTTCTATTACGATATGGTTATGCCCGCGCTATCCGAGCCGTTTTACACAGTCGGTATGTCCCCGCATTCCTGTATTACCTATTATGCGGATTCATTATGCGGTGGATTCGGCCGCGTCGCGCATTTCTTTTTCAAGTTCGACGATGCGCTTCTAACAGTGGGCGCAAAAAACGACCTGCTGGCGAACGTCGTCGAGTGGCTCAGGCCGCCGGATTTCGAGCACGGCATCCTTCTGGCACAGGTCGAGGTCCCTCTAGGAGACCCGTCGGAAATCGCCGTAGCCGGAGGAGGGGATACCGATACTACGCAAATCGATGGCAGGTTCAGGATTCAATCCGCACCGGGAATTTTCGATATCGATTTCTCCGCGCCGCATATCGAGGATTCCACAGTTACCGGGATTACTCTATCTCCGGGAGAGATAAGAACCGGCGACATTTTTACTCTCCGCGTTTTCGGCGATATCGATGAAACACCGAAACCGGAGCAATTCGCGCTTCTCGGAATTAAGCCGAACCCTTTCAATGGGCGAGTTGGTTTCGATATTCGAACACCGGAACGCTGCCGGATAGAATTAATCATATACGATATCGTCGGTCATAAGGTGTGTTCGGAAGAATGTGAAATCGACGGCCGGTCGAATGTTATATGGGATACACGTGAGAATAACGAACTCCCGAGCGGGATATACCTATATCGGCTTTTAATCGACACAAAAGATTACCGCGGGAAAGTAATTCTGGTTAAATAGGTTTATCGAAAGGGATTTGCGAACCCGCTACCGGTATTATCGGGTATCGTCTGTTTATCGCTATTGCCCTTATCCTGAACCGCCCCGCTTATTTTTGACCCACGACTGGTCGCCCTGGGCAGTTCGGCCAAAACGTCGTCGCTGTGCTATTTCAACGATATAATCCTTATATGTTATATTCGGGATTCTCCGTTATTTTAATACTTGCGCTAAATCGGCAAATATATTATGTTATTGTTGAAAACCGGGGTATACTCACTGTTGAACGAAGGATACAAGTTAGAGCATACCCGAAAAGAAAGGACGCGATATAAGGGAGAGCAAGCAGCAGAAGTTGTTGTATAAAGATGTGTAAATTGAATATTCATTTAAAAAGGAGAAAAATGAATATCTATGTTGGGAACCTGTCGTATGAAGTAAACGAAGACGAATTGCGCGAAGCGTTCGAGGCTTTCGGGCAGGTCGAATCGGTTACTATTATAAAGGACAGGTATAGCGGTAGGTCGAAAGGGTTCGGTTTCGTGGAGATGCCCTCGAAAGAGGAAGCAGAGGCAGCAATAGCCGGTTTGCACGATAAAGAGATGAACGGGCGTAATCTGAATGTCAACGAGGCTCGCCCTCGCAGGGAGCGCCGCGGAGGGAGAGACCGTTATTAAATAGTCGTAAGACACCTATTGCAATACGAGGGGGCGTTATAGTTAACGCCCCTATTTATTGTATTGTATCCCGTTTTTACTTGCTTTCCTTTAGTTCGCCCGTATATTCCGTCTATTATGGCACAGAAAACCGTGAAAACGATGAAGGAACTGGTAGCTTTGTGTAAACGCCGCGGGTTTATTTTCCAATCCAGCGAGATTTACGGCGGTGTAGCCAGCACCTACGATTATGGGCCACTCGGGGTCGAACTTAAGCGCAATCTCAAAGAGCACTGGTGGCGCGCGATGGTTCAGCTTCGCCCGGATATCGAGGGCATAGACTCGGCTATAATTATGCACCCGAAGGTCTGGGTCGCAAGCGGCCATGTCGATGAGTTCGTCGACCCGCTCGTCGAGTGCAAGCAGTGCCACCATCGTTTCAAAGGAGAGGACGTCGAAAACCTCGATAAATGTCCGGTATGTGGCACGAAGGGTTCTTTTACTGAACCGCGCCTGTTTCATTTGATGTTCCAAACATATATGGGACCAATCCAATCCGAGGAGAATATCGCCTATCTTCGCCCGGAAACCGCACAGGGGATTTACGTTAATTTTGAGAACGTCCGCACTCCCGCGCGACAGAAAATACCGTTCGGTATCGCGCAAATCGGCAAAGCGTTCCGCAACGAGATTACGCCCGGTAATTTCACCTTCAGAACGCGCGAGTTCGAGCAGATGGAGATGCAGTATTTCGTCCACCCGTCGGAAGCCGAAAAATGGTATGAATACTGGCGTGAACAGCGCATAAACTGGTATTATTCGTTAGCTTTTCACAAAGATAAACTGCATTTTCACGAACACGAGAAACTCGCGCACTACGCAAGCGCGGCTGTCGATATAGAATACGATTTCCCCTTCGGCAGGAGCGAACTCGAGGGTATCCACAATCGCGGCGATTTCGACCTTTCCCGGCATCAGGAATATTCCGGCAGAACGTTCGAGTATTTCGACCAGCAGCGTAACGAGAGATATATCCCGTATATAATCGAAACCTCCGGCGGGGTCGACCGATGCATACTAGCGCTTCTCTTCGATTCTTACGAGACCGAACCAGAACGCGACGACCCAGATAGAATACGCACGGTGTTGAAACTTCACCCGAAAATCGCGCCGGTAAAGGTCGGTATATTCCCGCTGGTAAATCGCGAGGGTATGCCCGAAATCGCGCGCGAGATTGAAAAACAACTCCGTCCGCATTTTATGGTTTTCTACGACGATGGCGGTTCTATCGGCAGGCGCTACCGACGGCAGGACGAGGCCGGAACGCCGTTCTGCGTTACTGTAGATGGCCAGACACTCGAAGACGAGACGGTAACAATACGCGAACGCGATACTATGGTTCAGGTGCGTGTAAAAATAAGCGAGATTCCGGAGATGGTCCAACGATATACCGATGAATGGGAACGAGACAAAGGTCTGTAGTAAAAGCCTCGGTAATCATCACGGCCGACGGTTTTAAGAATATTAAATAATCCTTGCGAAAAAAACAATTAGGTAATATATTATCGCGAAAATAATTAACAAATTCAATAAAATGGGGAGTAATTATGATACCCTGGGCGCTTTTTATACTCGTTCTAGATATCCTGATGTTCGCGAGCATCTTAAGTTGCAGTTGCGAAATGACGTGGCCGATAATATTATGCGTCGCCACTGCGGTTGGAGCATTCGGGATAATTATCAGGACTATTTCTAAAATAAAGGCTGGCCGCTACGAAAAATTAAACCAGGAATTGTCGAATATGCGCAGCGAAAATAAAGAACTGCTCGAACGTATCGCGGATATACGCGAACAACAAATAATGGAGAGAACCGATAAAGACCTTATTTAGTTTATTAGGGAACTCCTGAGTATTCGAGGCGGACTAAATAGCCCGCCTTTTTAATCCGAATAAAATCCAAAATCCTGAAAACCGATTATCCGTTTTCAAGAACATTCGTCTCGGCGGGCAGATAACGCCGTCAAACCTAATGCCTGAAATGGCGCGTTCCGGTGTGGACCATCGCGATGCCGAGTTCGTTTGCGCGGGCGGTTACTTTGTCGTCGCGAATCGAGCCGCCCGGCTGGACGACGGCTGTAACGCCGGCCTCCGCGAGAACCTCGATGCCGTCTGGGAACGGGAAAAAGGCGTCCGACGCGGCGACCGCGCCACTCGCTTTGTCCCCCGCTTTAGTTATTGCGAGTTTGGCCGAATCGACGCGGCTCGGTAATCCTCCTCCGATACCGAACACGGCGTTTTCTCCCGCAATCAGAACGGAGTTGGATTTAATCGAACGAATCGCGCGCCACGCGAATTTTAGGGCGTTTTCCTCCGCCTCGGTCGGCTTGCGTTCGGAAACGATTTCCCATTTCGCCGATTCGTGGCCCGGCGGGTCCCAGGTCTGCACGAGCGCGCCGCCTTGGATTCCGCGGATATATTTCTGCGTTCGTTTCGGCGGGGTGGTGGGCATTTTCATCAAGCGGAGATTTTTCTTTTTCTTTAGGATTTCGAGGGCCTCCGGTTCGTAGTCCGGGGCGAGGACGCACTCGAAAAAATGTTCCGACATTTTCTCCGCAGTCGGAACGTCCACGGGCCGCGTGAATCCGACGATTCCGCCGAAAGCGCTGAGCGGGTCGCCGGCGAGAGCGCCCTCGTAAGCCTCGAGTAAATCACCGCCGCGCGCTATTCCACACGGACTGAGGTGTTTTACAACTACCGATGCGATTTCGTCCGGGAATTCCTGAAGCGCGTTCAGAACGGCGTCGAGGTCGAGGATGTTGTTATAGCTGAGGTCTTTCCCCCATAGCTTTTCTGCGCGGGCGACGCCGCAATCAGAGAGGGAATCGACGTATAGCGCGGCATCCTGATGCGGATTTTCGCCGTAGCGCAGTTCGGATTTAAGAATAAGGGGGAGCATATAGCGTTCGGGGAATTGTTTTTCACAGAGCGCGCCGGAAATAACGGCGTCGTAATAGCTTGTGCGTCGGAACGCTTTCATCGCCAGTTCCTTGCGGGTCGGTTCGGCGATATCGCCTGTTTCGTCGAGTTCGGTAACGACCGTGTGATAGTCATCCGGGTCAGAGACTACAACAACCGCGGGAAAGTTTTTTGCGGCCGCGCGGAGCAGCGCGACTCCGCCGATATCTATCATCTCCAGCAGTTCAGATTGGTCGTTTGTGCATTTAAGAGTATCCTCGAAAGGATACAGATTGACTGCGACAATGTCGAACGCCGGGATGCCTATCTCGGCAATAGATTTTATATGCTCGTCGAGGTCGCGACGCGCGAGAATCCCCGCGAATACCTTCGGGTGAAGCGTTTTAACGCGGCCTCCAATAAGCTCGGTAAAACCGGTCAACTCTTCGAGCGGTGTAACTTTTATGCCGGCTTCGGATAGCGCTTTGCTTGTCCCGCCGGTGGAGTAAATTTCGATTCCATTTTCGACGAGGCCGCGTGCGAAATCGGCGACGCCGGTCTTATCCCATACGGAAATCAACGCTTTGCGTATAGTCATTGTTATCTTCCTCCAATCGGTTATTATTGCAAAGGTGAAGGCTTAAAAAGGAATATGCTCTTATTTCCAGAACAATGCCGCTGGCGCGATTTGTGCGTCCGGAACTAATGTAGCACAAAACCAAACCGGACATAGCACAAATCGTGACAGCGGTTGCGTGCGCCAATCTGATTCTGCATTCTGCATTCCGAAATCCGCATTCAGAAATACCCTACATACATCATCTGCAAAAGTAACCCCGTAAGAACGGGAACCGTTAGATTATCATCGATAGCCAGCGGCAGGGATTCAATCACGGTCGCGGTCAGAGCGCCCATAAACAGCGCACTCCACGGTGCGACGGGGAGCGCGATAAACCTCATAGCTATCGAGGCGAAATACGACGTTATAAAAAACGCTATGCTACCCTCGAGTGTTTTATTGCCGATGGTTTTATGTTTCCCGAACCGTTTGCCGAAAATTGCCGCGGCTATATCCCCAGTAATAATATAGATGATTACAATTATCGCTATCCATTTATCGAAAGCGAAAGCGCAGATTAACGAGGCGCCGAGGATGTAGGTCGCACCGGTGAAGCGCTTGATTTCTTTGCTTCGAAGCATCTTGCCGAAAACCTTAAAGAACGATTTCCGGAAACCCTTGTCGTAGTATTTCAGGAGGTCGAGAAGAATACTGACAAATGCGCACCCGGCGAGTATCAGCAGAGCGGGCTTTCTCGGAACGATAAGATAGCCTATCGGCACGAGCAATGCGATAAGATGCACTACCTTACGGCGGAACTCGACCAGCAGGCTGGTTTTAGTAGTCGTAGAGTTCTTCAGGTCTTTTAGGAACTCGCTCTCGGGCATATCTATAAAGCTCTCTGTGTTTTTCCTCGTTGAACCATCTTGCGCCGACATAACTGCCGTAGATATTACCACCGTAAAATATCCCGCCGGAAATTGCAAGACCTACGGCGAAACTCCTATCGTCCTCCCAGAGTGCATAAGCGCCGCCGAGCATACCGGCGACTGCGACCAGATTCACCAAAGCATCGCCCCAGCGACCGCAGTATGCTTTCCCCGCGCCGGGCAATAACGCGCTCATCGAAGCCGCCAAAAACGGCGACCTTCGTGGGAGATACTGCCCTTTTTCGCTAACTGTAACCATAAATCCGGCCGAAGAATCGAAACTTTCCGGTTCGAGCAAGAAAAACGTCGATTCCGCGGCTGGATAATCTCTTCCGAAAAAATAAGCCCATGCGGCAAGGTAATTCAGCGGGTCGGCGCAAGTAGTGTCAAATCGGGCATCGTCCGCGTAGGCTATTACATCGTTCAGTCTGCCGCGAGAAAAATATGTAAGCGCGATTCTATAACAAGCGGCACCAGCGAGCGAATCGGCGACACCGCTCGACGTAACCTCGTTATAAACCGCGGCGGCCTGCTCGAATTTATTCGCTCGTTCGAGCGAGCGGCCGGCCCGGAAAAAAGCCCAACGGGCTTTTTCGCCACCGGGATT
The DNA here is from genome assembly GCA_003645085.1 of bacterium. Classification (GTDB taxonomy): domain Bacteria; phylum UBP14; class UBA6098; order UBA6098; family UBA6098; genus QNEE01. Next base: position 9,867 of record QNEE01000079.1, read on the forward strand.
TTCATACGCAAATCGTAAATACTCTACCGCGGCGCGGTCGTATTCGCCGAGCGAATCGAGTTTTTCGGCGAATCCCGGGGTAGCGGACGATAGTCCGCCCGGGCCGGCCGCATTCAGCATAATTGCTGAAATTAGTAGTATCGACGCGGCTTTTTGTCGCACTTTATATATCGGTCTAACGGGTCTACGAGTTTCCCCTTTTCATTTTTCGGATAATAGTATTTTGCGAAGCTGTTGTCGCGCGTAAGCCTATCTACGGCTAAAAACAGCGCCTTTAACGGGTTCGTTCGCCGAAAAGCCTCCAAAGCAAATTCCGAGCAGGACGGCGTCATTGGACACTCGTGCGTTTCGAGATTGCTGATGCCTTTTTTGTAGCCCTTCAGCAGTATCGACGCACAAACGCTCAGCGTATTCGCTTTTCGGGCGGATACAAGCGTATCCGGTGTTTCGAGGCTATCGACCGCGAAAACTATACTCGAACAGGTTATAGTTATTATTATAATTAGTCGCACAGCCCCTCCAATTCCTCCGCTAATTCGGAATATGCGCGTTTTCTCTCGTTCTCATTGAACTCGGTCGCGATAACACCGGCCTTGTCGGCGCCACCCAGCCAGTAGCGATGCCCTAAAAGATAGAATACAGTGATAGCACGGGGATAATATCCCTGCAACAGTCCCGATATCGTTATATACCACATAACTGAATTTACCGTAGCGGAACGAACCCCCTCTAGCGGCTTTCCGGCGTATATTTGACCGGAACCCGGGAGGATTATCGACATAATATTGGCCAAAGCCGGCGATTTTTTGCGCGGCGGTTCGATGTCGGTCTCACCCCAGTCGCCATTAAAGATATCGGCCAACCTATTCACTAATAGGTCATTCGATTCAAACAGGCCGGAGTCGATTCCCCTTGAAAGATAAATCATTGCGCTATCGATATTTCCGTGGCGCAGTTCGATATCGACACAATAAGAGAGCGCCTCTTGAGCATACACATAATCGTCTGTGCTATCGATAAATATACTAAATAACTTAAGAGACTGCTCGATATTATTAGCCTTAACATAGCACACACCAACCATTAATTTACTGCGGTCATAATCGCCAGCAGATTGACGTTCGAATTCTATTCGGGCATCGTCGAAAAAGCCCAACCTAAAAAGAAAATCCGCGAAAGTTGTATCGGCAGGAGTTTCGCCGAAAACGGTTAGTGTAAAAAGCAAAACCAAGCCGACGGGCAATTTAGTCCGCAACCGCAGCGCCCCTTTCTAATGTCGCGCCGATTCTATACGATAACGGAAGGTCGTAATGAAACCCCATAGCGGCGCCGACCCTCAATCCCCGGATAATCCGTAAATCAGCGCCGGCGGTGAACCTACCGTTATTTACTCCACCACGAATCGCGATAATATCGGCATAAGAAACCTCGGCACCAGCGAAACCCTCGAAAAGGGATTCTTGCGGCGAAAAACGCCCCTCGGCGCATACAGCGCCCGAAAACCCGGCGCTAATCTGACTATCAAATTGCGCACCTAGCGTCAACGACGGAGCGCCGAACTCCGATTTCCCCGTATTCCAGGTCGTATAACCGAAATTCGCAAAGGCGAAACCGATATCGAGAACCGGGAGAATTTTCCAGTCGATACCTACGGTAGAGGCCCCACCGTATGCGGTCGCATCGACGTGGCGACGGAAAAAAACCGCACAGGAAGCGCCGATATTAATATTATCTGTCAGCGGAAGAGCATA
>QNEE01000080.1 GCA_003645085.1 bacterium
AACAGGTCGATATCGCTGTCGCGGTCGGGGTTGCCCCACGCATACGAGCCGAAAAGGATTATCTTCTCGGGCTTGTATTCGGCGACGAGTTTCTCGACCATTCGATTTATAACGGCGGCGTTTTTCATTTATTATACTATATTAGTTTCGGATGAAATTATTCCATGAATTCTTTAACGCTGACACCGACGATTCGGATTATTGCTCGAACAGTCCCCTTTTTAATGTCTTTCGATGTTCTGGGGACAGGCACGACTTTGCCGTCCTCATCGCGGGCCCAGAGTTCGTGCGAACCTTTGCCCTGCCTGTAGAAACGGAATCCGTATCTCTTAATGCGAGTAATTACCTCGTTGTAACTCATCGAGCGCAACGGCATATTAGACCTCGACCGGGAAAGCGAGGGTTACCCCGTATTTTTTAGGTATTTCCGCTACCTTTTCCGGGATTGTTTCGCCTCGCTCTTTCCGGTATTCGATAATCATCTGGATTACGTCGATACAGTTGAAGATAGCTTCCTGTATAGTATCCCCTTCGGCGAATGCGCCTTCGAGGTCGTGGCAGCGCGCGAGAAAGCCGTCGTCGTTCGTCTCGACATGGATAGGGAAATAGCCTATCGAGTGATTTTTCATAGTATTTCTCCGGTTATTGTGGTTTTTCTTCTCATCGTGTTTTTCGCGTTTTGCGATAATCTCGTTCAAAACCGGTCGATTTATGTATAAAAATTGCACATTTTACGTAAGTTATTGTTGCTCAGGCTTTTGAAAGACTTTTTTTGCGTTTTCAAGACTTCTTCTTCCGTTTGCAAGACCCCTGTCAACTTTTTAAAGACATTTTCTTCTGTTTGCAAGACTCGTGTCAAGTTTCTAAAGACTCCAATCCCGTTTTCAACGACCTAAATTGCGATTTTAAAGAGGTTCTACGAACAATGGAACGAGTTAAGCTTTCCATTCGATTCTTTTTGCAGTCTGTTCGATAATTTTTAAGAACCTTGAAATCTGATTATCTTCTAGCCGGAAATCAATAACACATTTGATATTTTCTCTTTTATTCTGCCCAGAAAGCTCCTGGAAGATACCCATTTCAAGTAGATTGCTCCTCATCTCCTCGATAATCACTTCAGCGTTTATGGTTTTCTTCCTCAACTCCTCGAATCCAGTATAAATACTCTGTTTGAATACACAATCGGGCGAATATCCGAAAAACAGCGCAACAAACTCTCCCCCTCGTGTTGCATTGAAAGAAAACCCTTTAGCCCCCCATCGAATCAGGAAATCCTTTTCTTTCGCAAAATCTAGGATACGCCTGAAAACCCGTTTGCCGTTTTTGTCGGTTATAGCAAGGAAGGATTCTTCGTTTAGCTTGCTACTCTTCGGTCTTTCCCTTAGGTTTTTACAAATTTTTCCGGCTTCCGCCATCGTATAACCTTGCTTGATTTTCTCTTGCACACATTTCTGGAACCAATTCAGTCTGCCATACCCACCGGGTGGAGGGGGCGGGGGTGGTAGTTGGTAGGTCGCCTTAAACCTCATCGCCTTCACACTCTCCGCACCCTCGCGGGCGTAGATTGCGACCTCGAGTATATCCAACTGGAAATTCAGATACCTCAAAGCCTCGATTATCTGCTCCGTTTTCTCTTCGATAATAACGAATACCTCGAAATTCCCCGTCTCATGCAGAGCCTCGAAAACGTCGTTGAGGAGAAATTCGTAAAGCCCCTTGTCTCCTGTCAGTCCTTCCATTCGCTCGCGGAGCAGCGGGTCGGATTCGATGTAATCGCGCAGCGTTGTTGCTATCTTCTGTCGGCTGCGATAATTGCGAAAAGCGCTGACGAATTTATTTAACTGCTTTGCAACATGGCTATAAACATCGTGCGAGGAAAGTTCGACCTCCACGAGCACAAACCTCTTTTCCTCGGGATAAAAGAGATAGCCATCGGGTATTGTTCCCGCGCCGAGCGCATTGGCAATTTTTTTCTTTATATCCAGATATATCGCGTTCTCGCCGAATATTTCCTTTGCATTCTCGACCACCATCCGCTCGAACTCGGCCTCCTTTTTCGGCGTGTAGCGCAGATATTTGATGCCGTCGAGTAGGATTATGTCGTCAGCCATATTACTCCTCCTTGATTGGCGGGCGAGGCATGCCTCGCCCCTACGTGCCGGGGAAAATGCGGTCGGCGATAGCGATAAAATGTTCGCGAAGTTCCTCTATCGTAACCGGCTTTATCATTCGCGGTAATTCAGTGATACCCTCTATCTGCGACAGGGCGAAAGCCATCCAATAATCATCGATTCCGATATGTTTCTCCGGCGCACGTTGATAAAGCATATCGAAAGGGTAACCGGCTTTTTCGAGGAAGTAAAGGTCGATAAAATCTTTAATACTCGTCCTGCCGTAGACCGCGCTTATCTTGTTCGCGCCTATATCGAGAACGCTATCGTAGAATATGCCGGAACGCGGGTCCTCTCGCAATTCGTCGAGGCGCACCGGCGTCTCGTAACCCCAATCCGTAATCACTATATCATGACCGCGGGTAAATATCGCGCGGAGATATTGTTCGAATTTCCGCACGAATTCGACTTCCGCATCGACCATTCTTGCAAGGTTTTCAAGGAAGTCGGCCAGCCGTTCGAATGACGTTTCGACAGGAGTGAAGAAATCCAGGTCGTCCGAGTATCTATGTCGTAAATAGAATTCGGCCAGGGCTGTTCCACCTGTGAGGTAGAAAGTCTCCCGGTATTCAGACTCGCCAAACCGGGCCATAACATCCATCTGGAAATCCGTTATTATGCGCTTCTCGGCCATATTTCCCTGAAAAAACGTTCCCAGAAATGCCGAATCGCTTTCGGTAAGCGAAGGTCCGGCAGATATTTACATACATTATCGAACCCTATGCGGTATATGTCCTCCGACATCCCCTCGGTCAGCACGCGCCGGACATACCACCGCTCGAACTCCTCGGTGTCGTATTCCGACTCGTCCCAGTCGAAATCCCATATAAGCTTTTTATTTACCTGCGATGGTTTCATCTTTAAGAAAGGGTATAGGGTTTAGGGTCTAGGGTCTAGCGCTCCCGCTCCACCCCTGGATTCCCGCTTTCACGGGAATGACAATCAAGTTGTTTTGACATTTGACATTTTTACGTCGAAGTTCCCACCTCTTCTGGCACCAGTTCCGTCATAGCTTTCGGCAACCGCTCTATTATCGAATCGATTCTCTTTAACGCTTCCTTTTCCTCGACATATTTCACTCGGGCTATCTCTTCCCGAATAGGGTGGCTTTCGATTTTATCGAACGGCGCTCCGCGCTCGAGAGCTTTGCGGGCTTCCTCCTCGAATTCGAGAATCGCTTTGAGCATCATATCCTGTTTTTTTGCGGAGCAGTATGTATCGACCTCGTGGAAAGCGTCCTGCTGTAAGTAGTCTTCGCGGATACTGCGCGCGGCCTCGAGTGTCAGCCTATCGGATGGGTCCAGCGCTTCGGCGCCGACGAGTTTAACGATTTCCGACAATTCAGCCTCTGTTTGTAAAATCGCCATCGCTTTATCTCGATTTGCCGGGAATTCCGGATAGTTTTTCCTGTAGAAATCGTCGAAAACTTTGCCGTAAAGCGAATAGCTATTTATCCACGAAATAGCCGGATAGTGTCTCTGGTATGCAAGCTCTGCTTCGAGACTCCAGAAAACGCGGACCACTCGCAACGTTGCCTGGACTACCGGGTCGGCGAGGTCGCCGCCGGGGGGGGAAACTGCACCTATTACGGTCAATGCCCCGGTTGTAGTTTCCGTTCCCATGTTTTCGACCCAGCCGGCACGCTCGTAAAATTCCGCTATACGTCGCCCGAGATAGGCCGGATAGCCTTCCTCGCCGGGCATCTCCTCGAGGCGACCTGAAATTTCGCGCATAGCCTCGGCCCAGCGGCTGGTGGAGTCAGCCATTAACGCGACGGAATAACCCATATCGCGGAAATATTCGGCGATTGTAATACCGGTATAAACCGAGGCTTCACGCGCGGCAACCGGCATATTCGACGTATTCGCTATCAATACGGTGCGCAACATCAGCGGTTCGCCGGTTTTCGGGTCTTTTAGTTCGGGGAATTCATTGAGGACATCGGTCATCTCGTTGCCGCGCTCGCCGCAACCGACATAAATGATAACGTCGGCGTCCGCCCATTTCGCGAGTTGGTGTTGTATTACGGTCTTTCCACTGCCGAAAGGCCCCGGAACACAAGCCGTTCCGCCTTTGCCAACGGGGAAGAACGTATCGATTGGTCGCTGGCCGGTGAGTAGCGGCATTTCCGGAAGGTATTTCTTTTTATACGGCCGACCGGTTCGCGCAGGCCACCTGTGATACATCTTAAGCTTGTGTTCTTTGCCCTCGTCATCCTTAATAACACAGATTATATCTTCGATTGTGTGTTCGCCGGATTCAATTTTTTCGACCATCCCGCTAATTCCCGGAGGCACTGGAATTCGATGTTCGATAATAACCGTTTCCTGGACGGTGCCTATTATGTCGCCGCTGGTTACCTTCTGGCCTTCCTCGACCTTCGGAACGAAATCCCATTTTTTATCCTTCGGCAGAGGGTCGGCGGTAACGCCGCGTGTGATAAAATCTCCCGTTTTGTCGACAATTATATCGAGAGGCCGCTGGATACCGTCGTAAATAGATGTTAAAAGGCCGGGGCCGAGTTCTACGGAGAGAGGCATGTTAACGAGGTATACGGGTTCGCCGGGGCCGAGACCACCGGTCTCTTCGTAGACCTGTATCGACGCGGTATCTCCGACAAGCTCGATTATCTCGCCGACGAGGTGTTTATCCGACACGCGGACAACATCATACATCTTTGCCCCGGTCATATTCTCGGCAACGACAAGCGGCCCGGAAACCTTAACAATTCGACCTATTTTTTCCTCGGACATATATCCTCCGTTTGATATAATTCGTTGTATATGTTTAATCCTCTTCCCCCATAATATCCCTGCCTGCTGCGCGTTTCATCGTCTCTCTAATTACGTTTCTGCCCTTGCCGAGACTGCCCGTTACGGTCGGGATAAGGATAATCGACGGTAACGGTTTATAGAGAGCGGATTCTATTATTTCCGATAATCTCTCTGCAATGTTCTCGGCAACAAAGATAGCGCCGTATTCGCGCGACTTGATAAGTCTATCGACTGCTTCGCATAGATTTTCGGTCTCTTCTGCTATAACGGCTTCGACTCCCATCGCCCGGAAAGGGAGACAGGTCGCAATATCCCCCACAACCGCCGTTTTATACGTCTCCATAGCGAACCCTTTCGATTATTCTCTCACGGTCGATACCGGCTTTTTTCATTCTCAGAATAGCCCCTACGGCGCGAAGTTCCCGCCAGCGGAGAAAGGCGTAAGCCATCAATACTTCGAGACCGAAACTGACATACGTATTCTGCCGAAGAAAACTCTCCTGAATGCTGGCGACATAATCGGCGAGCGGCTCGAAATCATTTTCACGGACAAGCTGCGTAACCGCGTTAGCAAGCGGTTTACCGTAAAGGCTGAGCACCATTCGCGCCGGGATGGCGTCCAGTTCGAGAGTCTCGAATAGACGGAATTCCGTTCGTTTTATATGGCCACCTTCTATAAAAAACCTCTTGAAATGCTCTATCGGTATTCCTGCGATGCGTATTCTGAGGTAGCTGGTCAGGTTTTTACTATCCGCCCAGCGTCGTGCGAATTCGCGAAGGAACTCTCTGCCGCTTTCCATAAGCCTATCGACGAATATCGTCCCGAAATAGCTGTCTGTGGCGACATCTATTATCAGATGTAATCCCGTCGCCGAGTAGAGGGCCTTGGCAACGCGCATAGCCTCCCGGACTTCTTTAGGAACAGCTGTAATATGGGTCTCGCCGGAGGCTACCCTGGCGAGCTGCTCGGCGGATGCGTTTCCGCCCGGAAGGTGGTATTTCTCATTATCGAACTCGAAAAGGTGTGCTTTTACCGCCAACGAAGCGTTTGTAAAATCTGTGAAGAGCCTGAGAACGCCCGAAACTTCAGGATTGTGAGAAAGGGATTCGACCAGTTCGATAACTTCAACCCACGCGGTATCGATTGCCTTTTCGGGGTTTTCAGCGGCGTTGTGAAAGCCGAGTTCGTTGAGGACTTTGCCTATATCGGCGGTTTCGGCGTCTATAAGTCGAAGGAATTCGGTTTTGCCGAGGCGTTTGGCCCATTTGCCACGGACTACACCGGTGGCGTAAGCATAGCGGGTATCTCCGGAAATCACCAGTGGCGCGTCGAGATTCATTATTTTCTACCTTCCGGCGGTTTCTTGAAAAGTTCGGCTGCGACCTCGTCTGTAATCCGTTCGGTCATCGCGGCAAATATCTCGGAGAGCCGGGCGTCGTATTGAATCTTGCCAGCGATAAGCATAAAACCGTAATCGAAATCGTCCGAAACTTTTCGGGTGAATTTTGAACCGGGGATTTCCCGGGCGAGAAGAGCCATAAAATCATCGTCGAGTATATCGGCGTTCGATTTCCCGACAATAAGCTCCCCCTCTTTTTCACCATAGGATGCCAGCATATCGGTGTATCGTTTCCTCAGTTCGTCTGGCGGAAGTTCCTTTATCGCTTTGAATCCCCGCTCGAATGCCTCTGACACAAGGTCCTGTTTGGTCTTGAGAAACTCCATTCGCAGTCGGGCTTCCTCGCGGCTAATAACCTGCTCGTATCTTCGTTCGCTTTCGGCTGCGGCGCGTTCCTCGGCCTCTTTCAGTTTTATCTTCTCTCGCTCGGCGATTTCCGCTTCGATTTTCGATATCGCCTCTTCGGTCTCGCGCTCGAGTTCGCTAATTTTGGTTTCGGCCTCGGATTCTATCTTATTGATAATACCTTCTATTCCCATATTTCTGACACTTTTTTCGGGTTTCAGGTTGATAATTACCCGTATAAAACAGCCGCCCTATATGTTTTCTATTTCTACTTTATAGATAACAGCACCAGGACGCTGGCGAGAAGGCCTAAAATCGCATAGAATTCTACAAACGCCGCAAGAGTCATAGCTTTCGCCACATTCGCTTTGTCCTTGACTACCAGACCCACACCCGATGCGCACACTTTGCCCTGGTGTATCCCCGAGACCAGACCTGCAAGACCGACCGGTATTCCTGCGAACAGGAATTGCCATCCTTTCAGAACGGTCAGCGACGCGAGTTGGCTCGGGTCGTTTAGGAGTCCTGTCCACAGAATAATCAGAAACCCCGCCACAAAGCCGTAAATGCCCTGTGTCCCCGGTAACGCCGATAAAAGTAAGAACTGTGGGAACAGCCCCGGGTGTTCGTGCATCGCGCCTATCGACATATTCGCGGCGATACCTATCCCGATAGCCGAGCCGAAACCAGCGAGAACGACAGCAAAAGCCACACCGATAAGTGCCAACGTGCCGGCGTCCCAGCGGAACCAGCCGGGAGATTTACTTGCGGCGGTTTCCTCTTGCGCGAGTGCCGTGGCGACGGTCAATATCGCCAGTATCACCAGCGCGATTAAAACTCTATTCGACATCCTTCCTCCTTGTAGATTTGGAATTTTGTTTTCAATCGACTAAGCTATTCTGCTGTTTCCACGCCCTCTATCTTTCTTTCGAACGGCTCGAACGGTTCGCCACCCCCTTCATAGAACTTGGTAAAATACTCCACAAAATGTAGCCTCGCCGGATGCACAAACGCGCCCAGCGCCGAAATGCCCGTGTATACTATGTGCCCAATAATCACAAGCAGCGCGGCGAAAACGAAACCGACGCCGGGTATCATCACGGATAATTGTTTGGCAATAATATTTATTACCCCGGCGATTACGCCTGTCGAGAGGCCGAGAGCGAGAATCCGCGCGTATGACAGAAGGTCGCCGAAAAGGCCGACGATGCCGTATAAGCCGTCGAAACCGATGCCGTCGGCGATAGAACCCCCGATACCGCGTTTTCCCGCGATACCGAGTATTATCGAAACGGCGATTATCCCGATAGCTCCGTATTTTAGAAGCGTTACGGCGATTCCCAGAAACGGTTCGGTTGCTTCCGGAATGAGGTAATTAGCTATAAATATCCCCGCACCTAAAGTTACGGCTATCCACGCGGCAGACATCAGTATCGCTTTAAGGCGAAGCGCAGCATTCGGGGCCTCCTTTGCCCCAACGTAACCGCTGATGCCGAAACCCACGGATACCTGAATTACGCCGAGGAATATGCTCGCGGCAAAGAATTCAATGGCGTTGCTCAACGGGTCGAAAAGTTTGACCGAAAGCAAGGCTTTTGCTATTACGTTGTTCGAGGCCGAAAGGTTCATGCCGAACCAGCCTCCCGCAAGCGCGCCGATTATGATAGTAGTAATTCCCGAATAGAGAATAAATCGCATAAACTTCCGGGAACCTTTACCAAGATTTCCGAAAAGAAGAAATCCTGCACCGAGAAGGCTAATTAGAAGACCGTAACCTGCATCGGTAAGACATAATGCAAAGAAAACCGGGAAAAACGGCGCAATAAACGGGGTCGGGTCGACCATACCCGGACGCGGACGACCGTAAAGGTCGGTGATTATTTCGAAAGCCTCGATAACCGGTGGGTTTTTCAAAGCGACCGGCGGGGACTCGCCTTCCGCAGGGTTAATCGGTTCGACCATTACGGCATCGAAATCTTTCGATAGACTTTTTCGCAAAGCGCTTATATCGGGTGCTTTAACCCAGCCGGTAAGATAAAGAGTTTGTTCGGTTTTTTCCGCGATATCGGAAAGGCGTTTTTCGTTCAGCTCTGCCTTTAGATAACCTCGAATAGCGTATAATATAGGTAGAAGTTCCTCCGCCGATACTTTCATAACCCGTTCTGTCTCGAGAATTCGCTTTTTCAACTCGTTTAATTCGGCGGTAGCCTTAGATATCTCTTCGGACGGTGTTCCGGTTAATTCGCCCGGATGGAATAGTGCAAAATCGGAATCCGCGAGAATCTGGTCGATAGCATCCTCGATAGAGCGGTGATAAACAACCATAATGTATTTGCCGTGAGGCCCCGTTTTGTATTCTTTGATATGAACCAACTCGGCGAGATGTTGCTCCTTTTCGGGGAAAGAAATCTCGAAATCTTTCGGCAGAAACCCCGGACGAATACCTATCTGCGGCGAATCCGTAAGTTCATCGAGGCGATAGGGCACGGATTCATACGGTCTCAAATTTTCTATAATTTGTGTTAGGGTATTAACCCTCGAGACGGATTTCTCGAGCCGTTGGCGGTCCGTTTCTATTTTCGAAAGCGCTTTTTCTATATCGAAATCGGTTACAAGTTCGGCGAGAGGGTCGAAAGATAGTTTCAGTTTCGATGGCTCTTTATCTGTTTTCGAATCTAAAAAGTTTATGGCCCTCGTTATCCTCGAAAGTAGGTGTTCCAATTCCTGACCGACCTCGGCGGGTTTTTCCTCCCCACTGGATATCTGGATTACGCCAAGCTCGGCGAGGCGAGAGCCGAGTTTTTCGAAATCGCTGTGGTGGGATAGAATGCCCACCTTTTTCATCGGAATTACTGCCATTTTCCAAATGCTTCGACGATTTTTCTTACCGCATTTTCCATACGCGGGCGGACACGGTCTTTAAGCTCTTGCATTTCCTTCTGTTGCGCTTCGCGGATTTCGCGGGCACGGGCTTTCGCGCGGCTTTCGGCGTCGGACACGGATTTTTCGATTATTTCTTTAGCCCGCCGGTCGATTTCATCACAGGCGTTTTCGATATTATCGCGTGCGGCGTTTAATTTCTCGTTTAGGCGTTTCTTTGCGTCGGCTATACGCTCTTGGCCTTTTTTTTCGGTTTCCTTTATTTTGTCCAGGAACTTATCCATATTATCCTTGTGGCTGTGGAAATGGGTCGCGATTATGGCCTAACCATCTCCGTTGTAAAACGTTAGGGTGTTAGTAATTCGGGTGGATATCCTTGCGACTCTAAGATAATGTATTTTACTGCAATAAGTTACGATATCCACACGATATCCACAATAATCATAAAGAATTCTCCGATAGTTTTTCACCATCCGACATATTGGAATTACCGGTGAACCTGGCCCCTTCCTCGATAATCAGCACTTTCATAACCAGATTGCCGTAAATCCGGGCTGTCGTTTCGAGGCGTAGAGTTTCTTTTACCTTAATATCCCCCTCGATTTTCCCACCGATATTCGCGCTTGAGGCCTCGATAGACGGCGCTTTAATACTGCCGTCACGGCCGACCGTCAACGGCCCTTTTGCGACTACCCGATTGCCGACTATCGAACCGTCGACACGAATGCCGCCCTCGACGATAACATCGCCTTCAACAAGGCTTCCGGAGCCGATAATAGTATTCAATTTAGTATCGGTTTTTCCTTCTTCGGCTTTCATAAACATTTTATCGTCCCTTTTCTGTATTCGACGTATCACCCATCGGGTCTATCGCTCGACCGTCGACCGTCAGCTCATAGTGGACGTGAGGGCCTTTCGCGTGGCCTGTCTCGCCCACAGTGCCAACCTTGTCTCCCGATTCTACCCAATCTCCTTTCTTGCAGGAAACCGCGCTAAGGTGCCCATAGAGGGTTTCATAACCGTTGAGGTGGTCGACCGTAACCGTTATACCGAGTTGCTTATCGTTCGCTATTTCTGAGATAATGCCCGCAGCGGTCACCCGGACAATGCTCCCTTCGGGTGCCGCGATATCCACCCCCGTATGCGGTGTCATAAATTTACCGCCCATTTCGCCGAAACGCGCTGCAATCGGGCCTTTAACCGGCAATCCTCTGGGGATAAATTCGAGGCGTCGTATATGGTCTTCGACCTCGTCTTTTAGTTTGGGGAGCAATCTCGGTTCGAATGGGCTTTCAAGGAGCGAAAAAAGCTCCCCTCCGCCTGTTGTAGCCATCTGAACCGGCGGCTTTTCGCGGTTCTCGTCGATACCGATAAGCTCTTCCATCCATCGGCGGAGGTTTTCCGTCTCCGCTAATTCGCGTTCCAATCGAGCTATCTTAACCCTCTCGATTCTGAGCCGTTCTATTTCCGACCTTAAAGCGCTATTTTCGGCGAGCAGTTTAACTGATTTCCCACCCATTATTACGCCTAAAACTAAAAGTAGAACCGCCGCGATTAAAACAACAATTCCCACTGTAATCTGCCACCCTTCGAGTCGCACGGTGAGAGATTCCTTCCGGTCATGAGGCACAAACAATATTGTCATTCCGCGTTTTGTCGGCAAATCAATCTCCTGCCAGTAGCTCGGCAATACGTTTAAGGTCTTCCTCCGAGTAAAAATCTATCGATATACGCCCTCCCTTACGAGATAATCTTATCTCCACTCGCGTTCCGAGGTGCGCCGCGAAAGCGTCCTGGAGTGCGCCTATTTCCGGTGGTAAAGGTCTGGTTTTGCGCGACTTCTCTTTTCTGTGTCTCGGTGAGGGCTTCTCC
>QNEE01000081.1 GCA_003645085.1 bacterium
AGATAGGCTATAGGCTTTATTTTAACTTGGGGCATAGACCCTGTGAAGGAGATTGGTTTTGCCTATAGCTGAAACGGCACCGTGGGGCAAGTAAAGACCCTGAATAGGAGTTTGGTGGTTACCAATAAAGAGTCTACTCCGGAAACACACACATAAAAAGCGAAAAAAGAAGAAATAGCGTGCATTTCCCCGTAAGTCTTTGAAAATCAATAAATAATCGAGGAGCGTTTTTATGGACCTTGGAAGCATATCGGATATCGTTGTTATAGGTATTATCGCCATCGCCGTAATAATTGTCGTTATGCCATTTATGTGGCTTAGCCAATGCGCAGCTAATACAAAAAAGACGGTTAAATTACTAAAGGAATTACTCGAACAGACGAAAAAGGGGAAATAGGGTCAGGTCAACCACCGGTTGACCCCTACGAATCGGCAATTTAACCCAAAGCGCCTCCGGCTTGTGCCGGTCGCTTTTTTTATTGCACATACCGTCCTTATTAGCTACATTCGTTTCATAAAATTATCGTTTTTCTCTGGACATTTGCTTTTTGGGACCTATTTTATTGCGAGTAGTAAAAAAGGTAGTAACGAACAACTAATCAATGAACCAAAAGGAGCAACGATGATTCAATTCGACAAACTGACCTACCCGACGAAAGGGACGCGAATAGAGTTCAAAGACGGGAAAATCCAGGTTCCCGACGACCCCATTATCCCGTTCATACGCGGGGACGGCATCGGCCTGGACATCACACCCGCGATGGAACTCGTCGTCGATAGCGCGGTCGAGAAGGCCTACGGCGGCAAGAAGAAAATCGAGTGGTTCGAGGTCCACGCCGGGCTGTCGGCGCTGCAGCTCTATGGCAACGACAACGTTCTCCCCGAGGACACTATTAAAGCTATCGAGCATTTCTACGTCGCAATCAAAGGGCCGCTTACGACTCCGGTCGGCGGTTTTAAGTTCGTTTGTCTCGATTGCGCCAAAGAGCAGGACGGCCCCGGCGGCAAGCGCCCTGAGAAGTGCGAGAAATGCGGCTCGAAATGGGTAACCCCGCGTTTCCGTTCTCTCAATGTCGGTCTGCGCCAGAAAATGGACCTCTACGCTTGTGTCCGCCCCGTGCGATGGTTCAAAGGCGTGCCGTGCCCGGTAAAACACCCCGAAAAGCTCGACGTCATTATATTCCGTGAGAACACCGAGGACGTTTATGCTGGAATCGAATTCGAGCAAGGGACACCCGAGGCCTCCAAGGTAATAAATTTCCTGAATACCGATATGGGGAAAAATATCCGCAAAGACAGCGGTGTCGGTATCAAACCGATAAGTATCACCGGCACGAAGCGTCTGGTGCGCAAAGCTATCAAACACGCTATCGACCACAATCTGCCGTCGGTAACTTTCGACCATAAGGGTAATATCCAGAAATTCACCGAAGGCGCGTTCCGCGACTGGGGTTATGAGGTTGCCAAAGAGGAATTCCGCGACCAGATAATCACCGAACAGGAGCTATGGGACGAATTCGACGGCAAAATGCCCGAGGGCAAGGTTCTCATCAAAGACCGCATCGCCGACCAGATTTTCCAGCAGGTTCTTCTCCGCCCGGATGAATACAGCGTTATCGCGACGCCTAATCTCAACGGCGATTACATTTCCGACGCCTGCGCGGCGCAGGTCGGCGGGCTAGGTCTCGCGCCAGGCGCGAATATCGGCGACGAGGTCGCGCTGTTCGAAGCCACGCACGGCACCGCGCCGAAATACACCGGTATGGATAAAGTCAACCCAAGCTCGCTTATCCTTTCCGCCGTGATGATGCTCGAATATATGGGCTGGCAGGAAGCCGCAGACCTGATTGTCCGCGGTATCGAGACGACTATCGGGAACAAGACGGTTACTTATGACCTCGAACGCCAGATGGAGGGCGCGACCAAAATTAAGTGCTCCGAATACGCCCAGAAGATAGTCGAGAATATGGGGTAGATTTCGGCACTAAATAAGGCCGTATAAAGGGGAGTTACCCAAAAATTCGAGAGAGATTCGACCCCGATACTATCGGGCTGGCGCGAGAGTGGAGGGGGGTGGGGAACGGAATCCGTGCGGTCGGAAATAATGTATTTCAAATTCCTCACCGACCGTAGCACGGAGCGTGACAGCCCGAAGGTCTGTTCGGTTTTCGCACGCCTCGCCGCTTATCGACCTAATACTGTATCAGATATATCCTGTTGCCCTCGGAGTCGAACAAACCTGCGAACCAGCCGCCCCAGCTTTCGCGTGTGGGCGGTTTGAAAAAATTTACACCATCGACAACCAATTTCCCGTAGGTAGCCTCGATATCCGGAGTCCAAAGACAGATGTCGGCTCCGGTGCGCGGACAGCCGCGTTCACGGTCGGGCACGAGTATTATCTGAATACCGTCGATATCGAATGCGATGTCCCCTTCAGGGGCATTTGCTCTCGGAAGACCGAGAACCTCTCCGTAGAACCTCTTTGCACGAGCTATATCCCCGACATAGATAAAAACTTTATCTAAACGTTTAATCATAGTAATAGGCGGTGAGTTTCGATATTTATATAATATAGAATTTGGGACGATATGTCAACACTATAAAATCGAAAGAATTTAGTAAGGAGAGTGGCCCCTCCTGGGGGAGAGGGGCCACTCGGGGGTCGTGTAGGTGAGTTGAACAAGGAGGATTACAACATTGAGCTGGCTGGCACCAGCTCAAACTTTATGCGTCCCCGGGCGCAAATCTCGATTTTTTTCTACGCCTTAAAAACGCCGGTTCCTCGAAACCATCGAGGCCGAAAGACCCCACAAGTCCTTCCGAGGTCTTTTCGGCTGCCGGTTCATCCTTTTCGAGCTCTTCGCGTGAATCGGCCTCCACAGTGGCCTCGACAGGTTCGGCGTTGGTTTGGATACTAGCATCGTCGAAGGTCGGAATGAATGTAGGCGCGACATCGCGTTTGACGTCTTCCGGTTCGGACTTGGATTTACTCGTTGCGAATATATCTCCCATTGGCTTTCCCATTTTACTAGTCTCGAATAGTCTCTTTTTCGATTTGTGTCTGCTGAATCCGGCGGCGATAACCGTTACGCGAACCTCGTCGGAGAGTTCATTGTCGACCACCGCACCGAATAAGACATTAGCATCTAGCCCGGCCGTATCGGAAATAAGTGTAGCCGCTTCGGTCGCCTCGTGTAATGTCAGGTCGGGGCTACCGGTAATATTAATTAGCACGCCCTTCGCGCCCTCGATAGAAACGTCTTCAAGCAGGCTGCTGGTTATAGCGCCTCGTGCCGCCGCGATAGCCCTATCCTCGCCGGATGCTATACCGGTTCCCATCAGAGCGTCGCCTCCCGACCCTTTGAGAACCGAAGAGACGTCGTTAAAGTCGAGGTTGACAATGCCGGGAATGGTGATAAGGTCGCTGATGCCGCGCGTCGCGTGATGCAGAACCTCATCTGCAATCGCGAAAGCCTCGATAAGCGGGGTATCGTTCCCTACTACGGACAAGAGCCTTTGGTTCGGAATAACGATAAGGGTATCCACATTTTCCTGAAGTGCCTCGATACCTTTCTCCGCATTCTCTTTTCTGCGTCGTCCCTCGAAATCGAACGGTTTAGTAACGACCGCTACAGTCAGGGCGCCCAGTTCTTTGGAACATATCTCGGCTATAACACCGGCAGCACCTGTTCCTGTGCCGCCGCCCATTCCAGCTGTGATGAAGACCATATTCGCGCCATCGAGAACATCGAGCAACTGGTCGCGGTCTTCCTCGGCGGCCTTTCTGCCGAGGTCTGGGTCGCCGCCGACACCGAGGCCTTTGGTAATCCGCGCACCAATAGCTATCTTTTGCGCGGCGTTACTTCGCAACAGGGCTTGTTGGTCGGTGTTCACCGAGATATATTCGACACCTGTAAGCCCCGCCGCAATCATCCGTTCAATCGCGTTACCGCCACCTCCTCCGACCCCGACAACCTTGATTACAGCCGGCCCCGCCACTTCTTCTGCTCTTTCAATCATAAACTTTGTCACCTTACACCTCCTTGGGTGAAAATTATTATTGTGAAATGCTTATGTTCTTTCGTTCTAAACCTTTCTTAGAAACCAGCGCCTGATTTTACTCCATAAAGAGCTTGTTTCGTCTATCAGGTCGGCGCGATGGTGTCTTTCGGATGCGGCCAAAATACCTCCTATCGCCGTCGCGAACCGAAGGGAACGAGCTATTTCCGGGACGTCCCCCGGCAACGACGGTGCACCGGTACGGACCGGGAGATTAAAAACGCTTTCCGCCAAATGGACGATATTCTCCGTTTGCGAAGAACCACCGGTAAGAACCACGCCTGCCGGGAGTTTGCCTAGAAAGTCTGACTCGAAAAGACCGTCCTTGCACATAATGAGGATTTCCTCGAGGCGCGGCTCGATTATGTGACCGAGAAAACGCCGCGCGACGGAGCGCGATTCTCTGCCGCCGATACCGGGTATGGTTACCATTTCCGATGCGTCGACCGACTCCTCGAGAGCGGTCCCGAACTCCAGCTTAAGTTGCTCAGCTGAATCGAAAGGTAACGATAATCCAACCGTTAGGTCTTTTGTTACGGATTCGCCGGCGTAGCCGACGCTGAAAGCCCACACCAAGGTTCCACGACGAAACACTCCGACATCCGTCGTTCCGCAGCCGATATCTACTACAGCGACACCGATTTCGGCCTCGTCGGGGGTCAGAACCGCGAGTCCCGAGGCCCTTATCGACGCCGCTTGACCATCGGGAATAAGCCCGGCGCGTTCGACGACTCGTTCGAGATTGCTGAGCGTCGATTTCGGTGTTATCAGCAAACCGACATCAGCCTCCATACGAACACCGGTCATCCCGATGGGGTCCATATTGCCGCCCTGTCCGTCGACGATGAATTCCCGAACGACGGAATCCACTATTACCGCTTCGGATGAAATAACCACTGCGTGCGCTGCCTGCAGAACATCGGAAACGTTCGTCGAATCGATAGCCTCTTTGTCTTTCGGAATAGCTGTAATCCCCCGGCTTGCAATCGTCCTAAGTTGGTCTCCCCCCAGCGTCAGAAAAACCTCGCGGGCCTCCGTATCGGCCATTTTTTCGGCATCGGCGAGAGCGACCAGAAGCGGCTTTTCCGCCTTCTCGATATTCATTATATTTCCGCGCGCGACACCTTTCGAAACGGCCTCGCCGATTCCTTTAACCGTTATTTCTCCGCCGATACGCTCCTCGGCGATAACTACCTTTACGCTATGCGTGCCTATATCTACACTTGTATATATTTCCTGCATCTTTTACCCCGTCGGTTTATTGTTTTTTGGATTGAATAGATGGACGACCGCCTGGTCCGAATATCGGAGGTCGATTATACTGACCTCCGACCGTTCGGCGCCGAGGTCCTCGAGGACAGCTACCAGACGCAATATTTCCGCGCGGCAATCGTCGCAATCGAATTCCGCGAGTAATCCGTCACCGGTGAGAACGAGCGCGATACCGTCGTTTTCGTCGATATGTATCTCGCTCACTTTGTCGAGGAATTGCGGAGATGTCCCTTTGAGTTGCCGCCAGAAATCGAGGCCTCGCTCCAGCATTTCCGATTCAGGACGCCGATACGGTATTAATACGGCTTCTTTATCGATGCCGCTTAAAATAGGCAAGCTCGGAATCTCGAATGGATTGTCGATGGGGAGGAGTTTGCCCTCACCCGTGAGTCCCCAGACTTTGCCGGCGGAAAGCAGAAGCTCGGGGTATTCTTCTCCAATGAAAATATCTATTTCATTCGGGAATCTACGGTGTATCTCTACGTCGGCGATTCGGCCGTCGGCAACGAGTATTTCCCGCGCTCGCTTTTTTCCGGCAAAAAGGATATGGTCGCCCTCGGCGAAGGGGAGTTTCTCCAGCACATCTTGTCTGGTTATGCGGTTGATTCCGGCGATGCTTATCTTATTGATACGGAATACAGGGGATAGCATAACGAAAACCGCGCTTCCGGTCAGAAACAGAACTGCTAGTGTCCAAAACAGATATTTTATCTTCCGAGTTTTCATAGCTCAAAACCCAGAGTTATAACTTCGAGTTCGAGTTCGATTTCGAATCCGACACGAACCTGTTCCCGAATTTTTTTTATCAGTCTTATAACATCTCGAGAAGAGGCGTTATCCCTATTTAATATGAAATTTGCATGGACTTCGCTTACCTGCGCTCCGCCGATACTTATACCTTTCAATCCGGTCTGTTCTATAAGCCATCCGGCGTGTTCTCCGGGAGGATTTTTGAAGATACAGCCGGCCGAACGCTCTCGTATCGGTTGGTTTTCCGCACGACGTGTCTTAAATTTTTCGGCGCGAGCCGCCAGAACTTCGGGGTCGTCCTCGGAATCGAAATTCAAAATAGCTTCGGCGATTACAACCTGCCCGCGTTTCTCGAATGAGCGGTAATCGAACGCGCCGCCGATGTCGAAAAAAGCCTCGTTGCCAACAAGGTCGAACGCGACGAGTTCATCGACAAAATCACCAACCGAGACCTCCCACGCGCCGGCGTTCATCGCGATTGCGCCTCCAACGCTACCGGGAATACCGGCCAGATTCTCGCACCCTGCGAAACCGTTTTCGATTGCGCTTTCGACAAGTTCGTTTAACGGTAAAGCCGCGCCCGCGCTTATTTTTCTATTTACATAAATATCGCAGGCGGTAGAGGTCGGTCTCAACAGCGCCCCTCGAAAACCGCTGTCCGCCGCGAGGATATTGGTTCCACGGCCAAATGGGAATACCGGAATATTCTCTTCGGAAAGCACCGATAGCGCGACCCGTATCTGTTCCGCCGTTTCCGGTAAAACGAGAATATCCGCCGGTCCGCCTATGTGAAAACTGGTCAATTCCGAGAGCAGAACATCCTGCTTGAAACCGATATCCGCTTTGCGGAGCGCTTTTATGACCCTTTCCGAAACGCTCATTTATTGTCCTTCCGGAGCCCTTTTTCCTGGAGGAGTTTCAGAAAATCACGTCCTATTTCATAGACATCGCCGGCGCCGAACGTCATAACCATATCTCCCGCTCGAACGACCTCGCGCAGCTTTTCCGGGACATCTTCTTTTTTGGACACATAGTGCACGTGGCGATGGCCATAGTCTCGCGCCGCGCGGGCTACGAGTTCGCCGGTAACGCCGGGTATCGGGTCCTCTCTCGAGGGGTATATCTCGGTTACTATTAAGACATCCGAATGAAGAAACGCCTGGCCGAATTCGCCTGCAAAATCGCGTGTGCGCGAGTATAGGTGCGGCTGAAAAACCGCGACTATCGGGCGGTCGTAACCGAGCTTGGCACCCTGCAGCGTTACTCGTATCTCCGTCGGGTGGTGCCCGAAATCGTCGACTATTATTACGCCGCAGCAATCGCCCACTAACTCGAAACGCCTGTGCACGCCGTCGAAAGTGGCGAGACCCTCCCGGATACATTCGAAATCGAGACCGAGTTCCAGACCGACCGCAATCGCGGCTAGGGTGTTCTTTACATTGTGCAAACCGACGAGTCCGACCTCCACTTCGCCGAACGATTGGCCGCGCGAATTAACTGTAAATCGACTCCGGTTTTCCTCGAAATGGATGCGCGTTGCGCGAAGGTCGCTTTGTGTCGAAAGGCCGTAGGTGATTACCCGGCGGTCGACCTCGGGTAAAAGGTCCTGGAGCGAGGTCTCATCGAGACAGAGAACAACGGCGCCGTAGAAAGGAACCTTATTCATAAATTCGACAAAAGCGCCCCGGAGGTCGTCCATATCTGTATAACACTCCATATGTTCCGCTTCGAGTGTCGTAACCACGGCGATTGTCGGCATAAGTTTTAAAAAACTCCGGTCGAATTCGTCCGCTTCGGCGACCAGATATTCCGATGTTCCCATTCGAATACCCGAGCCTAAATTTGTAACCTTTCCGCCGACAATGATTGTCGGGTCTAGGCCGCACGATGACAGGATTTGGCCGACGAGGCTTGTCGTCGAAGATTTGCCGTGCGTTCCACCGACGGCTATACCGAATTTCATCCGCATAAGCTCGGCGAGCATCTCTGCGCGGGGAATTATAGGTATTCCCTTATGGGCTGCGGTAACGACCTCGATATTATCGGATTTGACCGCACTGGAGACAACAACGACGTCGGTGTCACCCACGTTCCCGGCAGAGTGGCCGATGAATATTCTCGCGCCGAGTTTCTCCAGGCGTCGTGTTATCTCGGTTTCCCGGAGGTCTGAACCGGTAATTATATATTTCAGGTTGAGCAAGACCTCCGCTATCCCGGACATACCGCTGCCGCCGATTCCAATAAAGTGAAGCGATTTTATTTTATGAAAAAGTGTCATTTTACTTATTTTCTCGAACTCGCTATATCTTCGATAGTTACGATTATCTCGTCCAGCGCGTTGGGTTTTGCCAGAGATTCCGCCGATTTGCCCATCTGTGTCCTGCGGTTGTCGTCCGCGATAAGGTCCGCCAGCGTCAGAGCCAGCGTCTTGCCGGTGAGTTCGTCGTCCTGAATAACCATTGCCGCACCTGCCTCGGCGAAGACTATCGCGTTGAGTCTCTGGTGGTCTGCGGCCGCATAGGGATAAGGCACCAGTATCGCCGGCAGACCGAATACCGCAATCTCACTCAGGGTCAGCGCACCGCACCTCGCGACAATTATATCCGCCGTAGCGTAGGCTTCCCACATAGGGCGAATAAATGGCAAAACCTTAACTCTCTTCGCCGACGAGGGTAATTTCGAGGCGATATCATCGAATTTGTCCGCCCCGGTTTGCCATAGTAATTGCGCGTTTTCCGGCAGGTCGGCTCTTTCCAGCATCTGCATAACTGCCCTGTTGATACTCGCGGCGCCCTGTGAACCTCCGGTAATAAGAACGACGACTCCGCGCGGTTTCAATCCGAGTTTTTCCCGGACCCACGCCTTATCGACATCACCGCGTGGCAGATTTACCGGATTGCCAGTAAGCACCGCTCTCGATTTCCGCCACAGGTGTTTTTTCGCTCCGGGGAGACCGAGACAGACCGCTCGGGCGAACAGGCTGCCGATTCTACTCGTTAGGCCGGGGTAGCTGTTTTGCTCACAAAGCACGACCGGTTTTCGCGTTAGCCATCCGGCGAACACCGCTGGTCCGGCTACATAACCGCCGGCGGCGACCACCACATCGATATCCATCCTGCGCAGAAGGCTGATTGTCCTCGTTATCGATTTTAAAAGAGCGATTGGAAATCGTATCCAGCTCGATGAAGGTTTCCGGGATAGCGGCTCCACGGGTAACAGTACCAGCGGGAAACCCTCTTCGGGCACTATTTCTTTTTCAAGACCTCGTTCGGTTCCGATAAAATATATTTCGGCGTCCGGATGACGGCTCGATAGCTCCCGGGCGATATTTAACGCCGGAATCAAATGGCCGCCGGTTCCGCCTCCGGCTATAAGCACTCGCATATACTCCCTCCATGAGTCGCTCGTCGAGAACCGCTAGATGCTCATCGAGCGGAGTCCGAACGTGCGAAGAAATATTCAAAAGAACCCCACAGGAAACCATCGTGAACAAAAGGTTCGAGCCGCCGTAACTGAGGAAAGGCAACGGGACGCCAGTATTGGGCAGAACCCCGAGCACCATCCCGATATTTATCGCCGCGTGTATCGTTATCATCGTAACTATCCCGATTGCCAGATTCCGTCCGAAATCGTCCCGCGCGCGCATAGCTATTTTTAGGCCTCTCCATGCGAAAAGAGCAAACAGAACGAGAACACTTGTTGTTCCCAGAAAACCGAGTTCCTCACCGACGACCGCGAAGATAAAATCGGTCTCTATTTCAGGGATATAAAAGAGCTTTTGCACTCCTTGTCCTATCCCTGTGCCGAATAAACCTCCCGAACCGATTGCGATAAGGGATTGATTCACCTGAAAAGCGTCACCGAGCGGGTCTCCGCCGACCAGCCAGGTCATTATTCTTTGAGTTCCGTGTTCGGATATCGCTATCATCGAAGCAAAAGCGAACACCGCGCCCAACCCGACATAAAGCAAATAACGGAATCTTACACCGGCCACATAGAACATCAC
The DNA here is from genome assembly GCA_003645085.1 of bacterium. Lineage (GTDB taxonomy): Bacteria > UBP14 > UBA6098 > UBA6098 > UBA6098 > QNEE01. The sequence continues at coordinate 10,088 of QNEE01000081.1, forward strand.
CGCGGAAACGGCGGCAAAAGCGAATGCCGTCCCGATGCTGGGTTGCAAAGCGATATCCAGAACGAGGACTCCGACAACGAAAGCCGGCACCAGAAAACCCCGTTTGAATTCTTTCAATAACGGGCCTTTATGAGACAGATACGCCGCGAGAAACACTATTAAAGCGAGTTTGACTATCTCCGCGGGTTGGAATTTCGCTACCCGTAAATCGAGCCATCGTTGCGCCCCATTGATTTCTCCCGCACCTATCCACGGTATCCAGACGGCGAAAAGGAGCACGGCCGCGAAAATCAAAAAAGGCCACGCGAATTTCCTGTATTTTCGATAGTCTATTTTCGCCGCGATATACAGACCGAGGGACGCGACAGCCACATTGAAAATATCCGGGCGCAATTTATACATCGGGTCGTTCTTCTTCTTTGCATATTGGATACTCGAAGCGGAATACACCATAACCACGCCGAAAAGAACCATTACGGCTATTATAATCAGGAGTTTTTTATCCATCCGTTCGAACATTATTTTCCCCGAATTATTTTCGTTACTATTTCGGCAAATTTTTCGCCGCGCTTCTCGAAATTTTCGAACATATCGAAACTGGCGCATCCCGGCGCGAGCAACACGACACCTTTCTGTTCTGCTGCGGCTTTCGCTTTGTAAATCGCCTCCTCGAACGAAGTGGCGTGTGTCATCGGAACAACCTCGTCCCAGTCTGCGCGAATCCGCGAGGCCGTGGCTCCGACCAGAACCACATGTTTTACTTTTAGACCGACAAGCTCCCGGAGCGGTGCGAAATTCGCCCCTTTGTCGTAGCCGCCGGCGATAAGAACGACCTTTTCGTCGAAGCTCCTTAACGCGCATTCGAGAGCATCCGTGTTCGTGGCTTTGCTGTCGTTGATAAACCTGACGCCGTTAACCGCACCCACAAATTGGAGTCGGTGGGGGAGACCCTCGAACTTGCGCAGACCGTCGGCGAGAGCATCTACCGGCAGGTCGAAGGGTATTGTGCAGGATACCGCCGCACAAGCGTTGGCTATGTTATGCGGTCCGGGAATGGCGAGTTTCGAGGTTGGCATCACCGGAAACTCGGTTCCGTTCAGTTTGCGAATCGTGATTATGTCGTCCCGGACAAGCGCCCCGGGTTTTTCACATTGTTTTCC
>QNEE01000082.1 GCA_003645085.1 bacterium
CGGGGATGGCAACCCGGATTTCAAATTCGGCTCGCCGAACCCTGCTATATCGGAGTGCCTCGAGGTCATCCGTGAGTCGATATCGCGGTTGGCGAACGTATATCACATAAGCTCGGCGAATTTCAGCATCACCGGAAGCCAGCGCAGTGGGTTTGCATTGGTGATGGAAAACCTCGCACTTTTCGAGGACCGCCAGAACGCGGTGCCTTTCTATGAGGACGCCGAGGAAGAGATGTTCGGCCTGATAAAGCGCATCTGGAACACGCACGCGCCGTATCTCGCGCCGAACCATCCGTTCGCGGGGGTCGAATTCAAACCGGAAACCGCTATAAGCGTAACAATCCACGATGTTCGCCTGCCGCAGGCTCCGAAAGACGAAGCAGACGAGTGGGAATTCCTCATCGAGAACAAGATGGCTACGCCGGTGGATTATATGATGCTCCGTTTCCAGATGACCCGCGAGGAGGCAGAGGCGAAATACGCCGAGAATATGGCGTGGTTCGAGGGGCGGAACCAATAATAACCCCGTGTGTATGGGGGTTCAAACCCGCCCGTCGCGGGAATAACGACCATCTTTATTTCAAGAGCGGGAGGGTCATCGACCCTCCCCTACAAAAAACGACAAGGAGGCAAGATGCCAGAAGAAACTTACGATTACTCTATCTTCGGTGAGGATGCCGAGACGGTCCGAGAACTATCGCAGCGCCCAGAGGACATTCACAAACTCCTGTTAACCAAGCGCAAAGCCAACGCCGAGGCGAAACAGCTCCGCGAGGCTTTGCAGGAATCGCAGACAATCGGCGCGCAGCTTTCCGAGGATTTCGACAAGCTAAAAGAAACGAATTCGCGTGAAAGACTGTTATTCCGGTTCAAAATCGAAGCTCTCAAAGAAGGAATCCGCCCGGACAGGCTCGAGGCCGCCGCGCGTATCGCCGAACTGGAATCGGAACCGGAAGCCGATTCAACCGAACTCGCATCAAAAGCGGTGAAATCGCTCAAGGAGAGCTTTCCTGAGTTATTTCGCAATGGCGAATCGATTCCGGAAGTCGATAACACCGGCTTCTCGCGGCAACCGTCCGACCCGTTCATCGAGGCTAAACACTCCGGCGACCCGATGGCGATGCTCAAGGCGCTACGAAAAGAACGGTGAATAAACTGTATGGGCAATTCATGAATTGTCCCTACCAAAAACCGATGCCATACGCGGACGCTTCCGCGAACCTCGCCCCCGATGGGGCTTTTTCATTGGCTCCGATGGCCGAACCGTAGGGGTTTGATTCATCAAACCCATCTGAAAAAACGCAAACACCGAAAGGAACAAAATGGAAACATCTTACGATTACTCGAATATGACCCGCGACCTCGCGGAGACGTTCGAGACAATCTCGAAAGGCCAACACAACCTGCTGTCGGTAATTCCGATAGTCGGTCAGGCCACGAACTACAAGCACGAGTGGCTCGAGGACGTAATCGAACCGACGACCGACGCCCTCGACGGCGCTATTCTCGAAGGGGACGGCACTATTACCGTGGATGACGGCACGAAATTCACCGCGGACGACATCCTGGCCTTCGACGGCTACGACGAGATTATGCGCGTAACCTCTATCGACGGCAACGACCTGACTGTTACCCGTGGTTACGGCGGCACCACAGCGGTCGATATGGCCGATAACACGGTTATCCGCCTGATTTCCCGTCCAAAGGCCGAAGGCAGCGACCCGGGTTACGACGCCGTCAGCGAACCGTCGGCGGAATACAACTACACGCAGATTTTCGACCGCACGGCGAAAATCAGCAAATCCGCGGTCGCCGGTGAACATCTCGTCCTCGACGACATCGTCGATTTCCACGTCAAGCATCACCTGGAACTGCTCCAGATAGAGATGAACGCCGCGGCGATTTACGGCAGACGCTACGCGAACACCGGCGACGCCACAATCCCGCGCACTATGGGCGGATTACTCTATTTCATCGACCAGAGCGGCGGCAACGTCATCGACAAGGAAAGCGCCGCACTCGCAGCGGACGACCTCAACGACCTTATCGAGATGATAGCGGCCGACGGGGGAAAACCGAACGTCCTGCTGTGCAACACATATCAGGCGCGGGCGATAAGCGCCTTCAACCTGACATCCGGCTCGACACCGATAGTTCGCACGGCGTGGACGGACGAGCGCACCGGCGGAGCGGTCTACGAGTTCGTCGGGGACCTTCCGCTCGGTATGGTCGAGCGTATCGTCGTCGATACTGCGTTCCCGCAGGATAAGGTAGCGATAATCGACACATCCAAACTCGCGCTCGTTCCGATGCGCGACAGGGCCTTCCGCGACCTTCCGGCGACACCCTCGGCCGCGTCGGATTACGTTGCCCGGAGACTCATAGGCGAATACACGCTCGAGGTTCGCAATGCTCTTCAGGGCCACGGCCTCATCGTTGGATTGGCCACATCGTAGGGAGGTAATCCCCGATAACGACGTTTAACATAGGGGCGGTTCGCGAACCGCCCCTACAACAAAAACGACACACGGAGGCATCATGGATTGGAATTCACACGTCCTGTTCGAGATAAACGACCTCTACAACTACGAACCGGAGATGCTCGAGGAACTCGAACATATCGACAGACGGTCTGCCGTTAGACAGATTCTCGGTTCACGGATTAGAAGGCAATTCTCCGACCTGGACAGCGAGAATATCTTGGATAGTATTACAAATCCCGACGTTCTCACGGAGCCGGCAATTCTATTGAACCTGCACCTGGTTTTTTTCGCCAGTTCTTCTGGGTCGGATATCTATGAACAGAAAGCTCGCGCTTACGCAAACCGCACCGAGGAAGCTATCGCCAGGGCTTTCGAACTGCTCGAGTTCGACGGCCTGAAAAAAGCCGGCGTTACACTTTCGAGATAGGAGAATAGATAGAATGTCCAGACTGAATATAGACGACGCAATGGACCGACTCTGCGCACAATTGCGCGCGCTCCCATTCGACGAGAACGAAAAAGGATTCCGAAAGGTCGAAAACCGTTTCAAAGACCGGAGCGAATTGGCTGTCGGCGATTACCCGGCGGCAATGGCCGGTTTCGAGTCTATAGAAATCGGTCCTAACGACCAGATAGGCGAGGTGCTATTGCTTTGTCTGAACAGAGGTGCGCGGACATCGGAAAGCCTTATGCAAATAAGACGTGCCGTAGCTGAACTGCTGTTGAACGATTTCAATCAGGAAGACCTGCAGGTCTCCGAAATCGAGTCGGGCGACATATTCCCCGGTTCGACAGAACCGGCGGAAAGCGGCGCTCTGCCCGACGGCGCTTATATCGCGTCGTGGCTTCGGATAGAGAAACCTGTAAGCGGTCTCTTTTTTAGGTTCGTAATCACCATCAGCAGCGAATAGGAGAACATTATGGGAAAAGTAATAACATTTTCAATCTGCATAGCCGTCGCCGCGGCCGTTGCATTATTTGCCGAATGGGTAGAGATGCCGGCCGACAGTTTCGGCACAATCCTCGCCCCGGATTCCTCGGGCGAGAGCCGATTCGATTCTGTAATCGTCGCGGAGGCAGATACCAACATATACGGCAAAATCCGCCCGAATGTGATGGTCTATTACGCAGACGGGAAACCGAAAATCCGCAGGGAAATCGGTTACTGCGTCTCGCCCGACTCGACAAGGAGGTTCTTCGCGAGATGCCCTGAGAAAGACAGGTGGTTCGAATGGTCAGAATAGCACTTCTATCATTGGCATTGATTTCGGTTCTGTTCGGGACAACCTACTGGGTTCATTCGACAAATGGCGATGACGCCTGGTCTGGAACCTCGCCCGATTCCGCGTTCGCGACACTCGGCGCCGCGACGACCGCGATGGGTCAAAACGACCAATGCCACGCTTGCGGGACGTTTACCGAAACACTGACCTTCTCCGATAACGACGACGAGGGATGCCGTTTTTCGGAGTGGCCAGATAGCGCATATTGGACAATAGACGGCGAGGCAACGAGAGAGTGTATATACATTGAGGCAAATTGTGGATACTGGAACGAAACATATCCCGGAATCCACAATTGCAAAGCGGTTAATTCGATATCTCCATGCGTAGAACTGGGAATCCACGCCTCTCTTATAATGACCGCCTGTTCGATAAGCGTCCCTTCCGTCGATAGCGCAATAACATCCGAAGACTACTGCATACTGCTTATCGACAGTTCGTATATCGAATCGAGTTCATACGGTTTGTATCAGAACGACTATTCGGGCACCAGAGTATCTAACTCCACTTTCAACAGCGCGACCCCGGTTGTTTTATTCGATGAATGCGTTCTATTGTCGCATAGGAATATCTACAATTGCACAGGGGACGGCGACGGCTTACTGGTTACCGGGATGTCGACACTCCTGTGCGACGAGGACGTTTTTAGTTCATCTGGGACAACAAAATTCATCCATTCACGATACGGCATATATATCCGTTTGACAAAATGCCGCATTGTCGGGAACAAAGCGAACGCGAACGAATACGCAATATATGCCGACACACCCGGTAGCCTTATGGATATCGTTAATTGCACTATCGATTCCTGTTGCCACGGACTTCGAGGAAAACACACGGCAATAAGGATTATGAACACTGTCTTATCCCGATGCGATACAGCGATAGCTAAAACCGGCAATATATCGGTAATTGCGCTCGATATTAGCGAATGCGCGACCGATACGTCGGATATTTACGGCGGCCCGATTTCGTATTGGACATTCGACCCCGAACTCGACGGAAATAAAGTAGCACAAGCCGACAGCGCAAAACTGGTCGGAGTAAATATATTCGGGGAACTCGAAGCACCGTTGTGGGACGACCTCGGACACTGGTTTCGCAATTCCGACGGCACCCCCGCAATAGGATGGAGAAGCCCATACTCCGATACCGGATGGCCGGAAAGCGGCTGTCAGGAAACCACTATACACTGGGGTATCCGCTCGCCCGCAAGGAGACTAAAATGAAAAACACATTAATATTTATCGTCCTGACGCTAATAAATTCGTTATTCGGCTATCTATGCCCGATTGTAGTCGACCTCGTCGGTTCCGACGGCAAAACCGCATTGCCGGATTCCGCGTTCTGCACCGTTGTCGCCGACGGCGACACAATCCTGTCCTGGACCGCTATGGACACTATCGGACGTTCGGCGCACTACGATTTCGACATACCGGATTCCATCTGGCTCGCAACGGCGATAGTCGCGGCTTTCTGGGAGGACAGCCTCGCGGATACTACAGCATTTACAATCCCAGTCGGACTTAATCCGAAACTGGCTACAACTCTTATCGAAGATTCTCTCAGCCTCTCTCACGGCGACGGCAACTGGCAAAGCACGCTCGCGATGCCCTTTCTGCTTACTATGAGCGAGGAGGAGTTCCTCGCTACATTCGGCGGAGCGACAGCAAAACCGATAGTTCTCTATCGCGGCGACTCGAAGACTATCGACTTCACAGTCCTGGACGCCAATGAAGATACGGTCGATATTACCGATGCCGAAGCGATATTCACAGCGCGCGAGGGCGAGAGCGATACAACCGCAATTATCACGGATACGCTGACTATAACCGACGGCTCCGGCGGCGTTATGCGCCTCGAACTTAAGCCCGAACAGACTACTATCTCCCCGAAAAGCTACGCCGCAGATATCCAGTTGACAATGCCGGATTCCACCGTCGCAACGGTCTGGCGCAGCAGGTTTATCGTCCGCTGGGACGTAACGAGATAATCCGTAAGGGGAATTCATGAATTGTCCCTACCGCGAATAACGGAACAAGAACATCGAGGCAACTATGAACACCAACGGCTACAAAGACGCATTCTGGCGGATAATCCCGATACTAACGATGATTCTCGTCTCCCTTATAGGGGTTGTCTGGGCAATAACCTATAGCGAATTGTCGCATCGGATGAACAGGATAGACGATATAATTCTGATTCAAAACGAATCGATTGCCAGAATCGAAGCGAAGCTCGATATACTGATAGACGGTCAGACCGACGCGCGGAAATGAATAAAACAATCAGCAGCGACTTTCTCAAAGCCGGCATCCCGCTGGCATAATTCTCTCTCACGCGTAGCGTGAGAAAAAACAGGAGTGGAAAAATGAACGATATAATTAACCTTCTTCTTCTCAAAGCCGGCATCCCGCTGGCCTTTTTAATCCTCGGCTATCTGGCCGGGCGGTTCATCAAACCGTGGCTCGAGGCCAAACCGGGGCGACTCGCAAAAGCCCGCGAAATAGCCCTTATCGCCGACCGCGTTACCGACGAGATGCGGCTTCTCGCGCCGGCGGCTCACTGGAGCGAATGGATAGACGAGGCCGTCGATAGGGTTATCGCGGCCTGCGGCCTGCCAGACGCCGACGACGCCCGCGCTATCGCCCACCGCGAAATCGCCAGCCAGATACTGAAAAAAGGTTTTATAGGCGTAACACGGTAACGAACGCGCGCACTCGCGTGTGCGCCCGTATCAGGATGAATGGTAATACCGGTAGTGGCGAGGCATGCCTCGCCCCTACCTCGGCTAACGAACCACGAACGACGAACGGCAAACGATGAACGAAATACCATACATAGAACATTTCACCAACGCCGCGAAAAAACACTGGCCGGAAGAGACTACGAACGACCCTAATTTCTTCCTCTGGTTCATCGCCCAGGCGAAGGCCGAAAGCGCATTCGACCCGAAAGCCGTCTCCCGCGCGGGCGCGTGCGGAATTATGCAGATAATGCCGCTCACCTGGCGCGAGATAAGGCTATATCTGCCGCACCTGTCGAAAGACATCCTCGACCCGAAAGACAATATCGAGGCGGGCATCTGGTATGACCGGTTCTGTTATATGCTCATTACGCCAATCCCGCACGGCGAGGACCGCCTGCTTATGGCATTCGCGGCATATAACTGCGGCCCGAGCAGAATACTGCGCTTAATCGCAGAACAAAAAATTACGACATACGACGCCCTCGAAAAGCTCATCCCATATAAGGAGACGGTCGATTACGTGCGGAGAATAAAGAAATATCGAGAAGAACTCGAAACACAAATTCGGTAAATAGAAAAGGGCGGGGTAAAACCCGCCCATTCCTAACAGCATTTCGATATTGTTTATGTCGTCGGCGGCGGCCCTCCGGTATCCAGCGTCTGCCTCTCTCTCGGTTTTGCCACAGCAAAGATATAGATTATCGGCAGAATCGCTACGGTGTTGAATATCAGCAATATGATATACCACGCTTTATGGTCGAGGCGCGCCGCTTTCCACATAGCGACAGCTTTCCAGACAGCCTCCCAGACAATAAGGACGATAACGAGTATCGCAAATCCTATCCCGGTACCCACCGATGTGAAATCGAAACTACTTTCCATTGTTCCTCCTTATTAGAGCGCGTTCGGAGGGTGGAACCCGCCCTTACGGTTATTTCAAATACACGATTTTTATCGAGGCGTTCGTTCCCTTTGTCCGGAGGAGATATATCCCCGAGCCGAGCGATTCGTCTGGCGTCCACCGGCATACGCCGGGAGCGGTCGTGCTCGATGGCTTCACCGACTCGCTCCTGTAAATAGGGATTTCCGCGATGCGTCTACCATTTATATCGAATATCTGGATATCCGAGACCCAAGACCCAAGACCCGAGACCCTGATATTTACTGCCGAATTAAACGGATTGGGATAAGCACTAATCGTGAATCTTTCCGGTTTTACAGGATACTCGGTTATACCAGTGGTAAAATATGTCTCGGTTTGAGTCAGTTCGATATCGTCGATAAAAACCCCCTCGTCTTCGTCTTCGAGGTCGCTTAAAAAGCGGAAGCGGATGCGAATAGTATCGCCGGGGGAATATGGGACATCGTCGAGATTATACCTGTATTCGGACCAACCGACGATAAACGACAATAATGCGCCGCCGCTGCCCAGGAAATCGAGTTCTGTCGTGTCGGATTCGTCGGTGCCGAGTATTTCTATATACAGGCCGTCGGAACCGTAGTTCGGGAAGGCGAGATAGGCCATAAACGATAGTTCGGCGTTTGCGCCGAGAACCATCGGGTCGGTAGTTATATAATCGTCGCAGCTGGGAAGATAGCCGCCGGAGAAATTATCGCCGCACCACCAGGAATAACTGCCGTTATAAGGTCTCCGAGTCGACCTGTGCCATAAATGTGCCGGCGAGCCGAGAGTGAAAGGGTCGTCCGAGGTTTCGGCATCGTGGGAAAAACCGAGAGAGACGGTCGCCAGATATAAAGTGTCGGTGTATTCTCCCGCTGAAACGAATAACGGAACGATTGGTTTCGGGTCCTCGCCCGATGCCCAGCTAACATCGAAAGGACCGACATAAGCGGTGTCTCCCGGTCTGGTAAACGGAACGGTAACGGGATAGCCCGATATATCCAATTCCCCGCCCGGGCAGGAGACATCGGCTGTTTCGCCCTGTGTTCCGCCATCGCCAGTGTTTTCCCATAGAACCCATAGTTGCGCGATTTCGCCGGGTTCGAGACTGGAATCGGAGTCGCCGAGGAGGCCACCGGCTAGTTGCAAAACCGGGCAATTTATCGAGAAAGAAGCCGGAAATCCGATATCGCCGCCCGAATAACTCAGATTAGGTTCGACTACGAGGGTCGTATCCGGTCGGATGCCGGATGGTATTATAAAAGCGGCGGAGAAAACGGCCGAGTCCCCGGAGAAAATCGATGTAGGCGGGTCGGTCGTCCAGATAGCGCCGCCGTAAATAGTAGTCGGTGCCCAGGTAATACCGGTCAGGTCGGAATCGAAATCGCCTATCGAAAAAACCGTTTCGACCGTGTCTCCCGGTTCGGCGGAATAGTCCGAATAACCGAATGTCGGCGCATACCAATAATGGAAAAAGCCGTCTCCGGCAGGTGTGAATAGAGTCTCTGCGGCGAAACCCTCGCTTCCGAATCTCGCGGTAATAAAAACCGGAATTGTAGCGGCTTCGATATTAAGCGATGCAAAACCCGCATCGTCGGCGATGGCTCTATCAACCAAACCGTAGTTATCGAATGCCGCCACGATGGCACCATTCGCAGGCGCGCTTGTGCTCGTCGTAGCAGTTACCCCGATATTGCTCCCCTCTATTTCGTATGTGATTTCGATTGGTGAATAACCCGTTATCGCCGCTGTCGCCGGGTCGCCGAGCAGGTTCAGTTGGAAAATCACCCATCGCCAGACATTGGCCCAGCGGGCATACGGGGCATAACGAGCTTTCGCGATAGCGAGCGCGGCGCCGAGTTGCTCATTGCCGGAGAAAATCTCCTCGCATAAAGCTCTGTCCAGAACCTCGGAATAGCCCTGTCCAGGATTTCCGGGAGAACCCCAGCCGTAGCGGCTGTTGCCTATAAAAGCGACGCCGCCGCCATCGTTATTGTTGACGAATCTTTCGGCGATACAATTCGTATCGAAAGCGGCGGGCCAGCAACCGATAGAGAACATAACCGAAGGCCTCGCTGTGTTGGTAAGGCCGGCCATATCAGAGGGCAGTATGCAACTGCCGTGGTCGATACATATCACGGAGAAACTGGCGTGACCGGCGTGGTTGACGATATTCGGGCCGGTATCGAGGCTATCGACCGCGTCCTCTTTCCTGCCGCCGTCGCGGGCATAAACCTTGCCGAACGTGAAATAATCGGGGAAGACGTTTTCGATAAGGTCATCCTTGAACTCTCCGCCGTCGGTTATTGGGTCGTCTCACAGTATCTGTCCGAGCATCAACCCGCTTCCCGGAAAAGTGCCGCCCGGAAGAGATTCATAGGTCTCGATTTTCGAGACAAAACCGCTAAGTTGAGAAAGATGTTCGACAGAGAATCGCCCGATGAAAACATCGGGGTAGATATCGACCGAGTCCGCGACCTCGCCGAAAACCGTATCGCTGTCGAAATTCCAGTCGCCATCGAGGTCCGCGAAATAGAGGTCGGCTCGGATTTCATTTTCGTTATCGTAGAAACCCGCCTCGCAATCCATCGCGAAAACGGTTCTGTCCGGCGCGACTCCGGCATCGCCGAGAATAACAACATAGCTGATACCGTAAGTCGTATAGAAATAATCGATAGCATTGCGGAGTTTCTCGGCGTTATCGGCACCGGGGAAGGCCGTGTAGACGTCCTCCAGCGCGACTACAGTATCTTTCAGCGCCCAGCTTTTTCGAAACCACGAGAGATTCTGCAATCCCGCGGTAAAACCGGACGGCCCGAAAATCGCCCAATCGTAAGCGTCGGGGTCGATGTTAATCGTATAGGAGTTCAGTTCAGCCTCGTTTAAAACTAGAGACGATACTGCCGAGCGCCAGATTCCGTCGCCAATCGGGGACCGTCGCGCGGGCGCCTTCGGCGCCCAGTGGCCCCTGTCGAACTCAACCGCAAGTTCCCCTGAAATCAGGTATTCGCATTTTTTCTCGAACGGGTTCCATCTTACAGGGGCCACACAGACTCCGGCCAGATTATATCCGGCCAGGTTGCCCTGCGATGCCGATAGAACCGGGCTTTCAGGGAAATAGCGGTTCCGCAGGTACAGGCCGGAGTCTGGCGCGACGGTCCCCGGCGAACCGGCGGAAAGAATCGACGGTGGCTGTGCAGGAAACGGAACACCGTGGGCTAATGTTCCCCATATTGCCGACCTAATTGTCGCCGACAGCAACTTGGCGTCGGGCGGCAGCAGGATATGAAGCGGCTCCGATGTTATTTGCGGTGAGCCAGATTCGCCAGAAACCACGCCGTTTACCAGATAAACCTTAACGAAGTCGCTATCGATTACAACAAAGTCGTTCCGGTTATATTCTAACGGAAACGTTACGACTTCGCCGGTCGCCGAAATAGCGATTGCACATATTGTAATTAAAATAATCGGTCGCACAGAGCCTCCAGTTCGGCTAATTTTTAGTTCTATCGAGGTATAATAATGATTAAATAAGCGTTTCGCTACTATTTACGATGAATAATCGAGGCTATTTCGCTGATAAATCCGGTGTTTCCGGTTTTCTCGATGGTGTTGCCGATAACGATAA
>QNEE01000083.1 GCA_003645085.1 bacterium
AATCCACGCGGCCCGAAAGAACGGGGATATCGTTGTGTGTCTGACGGAAAGTTACCCACCACCGGCCGAGACGGTCGGTTGCTTTAAGTTTAACCAGATTTGCCGGGCTTACTGCGAATATCTCCGAATTTGAATCGATATATTCGAGACAGCTTTCGAGAAGCTCTTTTTCGGAGTTACTCGATAAGTTAATCGGTTCGGCGGGAAAATAGTAGGACAACCCGCTATAACCGGGAGTTGTCGCGTGTGTGCCGCTTGTGCCGGTGGAATATATCGATTTCGGAAAATAGAGCGCATCGGGTTTATCGAAACCGGGGTCGAAAAAGCCGCCGGCCGAAGCGACGAGAAGTATAATAAATACCAATATCCACGTGTATTTTCGCACGAGGAATCCTCCGATGTAATTTCTTGATTCAAAAATAATATATACAGGCTAAATCGAGATGTCAATGCCGTAAAACAGACGGGAGTGTCGAGTAAAGGCACATAGTAATCACCTCGTTATAGTGCCGAAGGGGGTAATTCTATCCAGCAGAATAAAAAAATATGTAAGAGACGACGAAAGCAACAATGGCGAACCGGTCGTCGGGCTTTCTAAACCGAGCGACATAATAGTATTAATTCCCGCTTACGGTCTCCATCTCCCGAAAACCTCGAACCGCCAGCTACTGCCGGCAATTTTCGGAGGAATATCCCAATTTGGGTTGGAAAGCTCCGTTTTTAACATCCGCCCGCCGAGAATAAAACCGAGGCTCAATCTATTTTCCCAGAAACGTTCCACACCGAGCATAAAGCCTATACTCCAGCCTGTGCCGTCGAAATCGACATTCGCGAGCGCGGATTTATGCGTGTATTTTATGTCCGCGAATGACGTGGACAGAATTATCGGAAAAAGCCATTCGCCGGTCTCGTTCATCTCGAAATTGTATATAAATTCGCCGCCAAACAGCCAGGTTGTCATCGAATTGTAGTTTCCGCCGGTGAAATTCTCGCGCGCGGTCAGAAACGCCATTCTCGGGCCGATGGATATCGACCCGAAATCCCATAATATAGATAGTTCAGGGGAGAACTCGTCGTAAAGCGTCTCGCTCTCCGGGAAATACGCGTATTCCGAGGGATATTCGACACCGATTTTCGGCGACCAGCCCATGCCGTATTTGAGTTCCGGCCCAGCAAAACAAATACTCGTTATAAGGATAACCGCAATGAAAACGATATTACGGAAGGACAGCATTTCGTTTCAATCTTTCGCGGCGCGAAAACAGATGAAACCCGGAAATCTCGACAGCCTCTCGTAACTCTCCGGGTCGGCGCGCTTGAAATCCTCGCCCGGGCGCGGTTCGCATATCCGTTCGAGTCGGAATCCGGCGTCTATAAGCGGGGTAATCATCGCCTCCAGCGGGCGGCTGTATGACGGCACGATTACATACGGCGCTCCAAAACCCTTCCATTCGGTCTTTTCGAGACGCGTGTCGAAATAGCTTTTGTCTTCGCGCTTATCGAGCATAAATCGCATCGCTGGATGTCCCACAGAAAATATAAGCGTTCCGGGATTTTTGAGAACTCTATAGAACTCCGCTAACACCCCGGTCCAATTCTCGATATAATCAAGCGCTAGCGCGGAGAGGATTATGTCGAAATCGGCGTCGCCGAGGAAATCGAGCGGCTTTTCCATATCGGCTCTGCGGATTTCCGCGCCATCGCCGAGTCTCTGCTTCGCCAGCGCGACCATCGCCGGGCTGACATCGAACGCGACAACCTCCGCGCCATGCTCGATAAGCCATTCCGAATAGACTCCCGCTCCGCAACCGGCATCGAGAACGCGCTTCCCACGGACTTCGGGCAATAGCGAAATCGTCGCGGGGCGCTCGTAATATGCGTTCTCCGATTTCGTATCGATAAGCTCGGCGTAGCGTTCGGCGAGTGCCTCGTATGCCTCCAGTGCGATAGGCTTCTTTTCGTATTTTTTATTAATAATCCCGTGAAATCGATGAAGTTTATAATTACGTCGTAACAAACCGAAAGCGAAGCAATCATTTAATAATATAAGGATTTTATCTAACCATCGCAATAATATCGTCCGAAGTCGTAATATACGCAAACCCGAAAGCCAGATTCATCAGGCTCGCGACGTGCATTCTCTCATCGATAGTCCCGTTGGCGTCAGCCGGGAAAAACACCCGGTAATCGCGGAAATAGGCGTCGCGGGCGGTCGATTCGCAGCACAGATTGGTCATAACGCCGCATATAACCAGGTCCTCGATTCCAGTGCATCATAGAACCGTCTCTAAATCCGTATTATAAAAAGCGGAATAGCGGTGTTTCAGAACGACCTTTTCTCCCGACAACGGAGCGATTTCGCGATATATCTCGCTCTCCGGGCTACCCTCGACACATTTCCCCTTCCACCACCAGCCCATTATCCCGATATCGATATCGTCCGGATGATGAACATGCCGAGTATAAATAACCGGGCGTCCAGCTTTGCGGAAAGCGCCGATAAGCCTTTTTACATTCTGGAGAATAATCGGTCCGCCCGATGTAAAAGTGGGGGAGGACTTATCGAGAAAAAAGTTCTGCATATCGACGACGAGAAGAGCCGCGAATTCGCGGTTTAATTCCATTTTGTGGATATTGAACGGCGCGATTTTTTCCAGCCATTCGGCGGTTTTCTCGTTTAGGGTTCCCGATGTTATCAATATTCACTCCTTTCCGAATATTCATTTTTCTTCCTCCGTATTCGGATTCCGTAATAGTCTTTTAGTGTTCTTGCGTTTTCTGAGGTCGCGATTTATTATATTCCCGGATATATTTCGAGGTCGAAAATCGCTTCCGGCACGCAATCGAGTATATCGCCGGCGATAACGCCGCGAGGGCCAAGCTCGGCCGATGCCAGGTCTCCTGCGAAACCATGCAGATAAACCCCCAATCGCGCCGCGTCGATAGGCGGGACACCCTGAGCGAGGAATCCGGCGATTACCCCAGTCAGAACGTCGCCGCTGCCGCCCGTGGCCATACCTTGATTGCCCGTGCGATTAATATAAACCATGCCTTCCTTACCGGAAATAGTCGTTGGAGCGCCTTTCAAAATGAGGACGTCCACATCGAGTTCATTAGTCCATTTCTGCATATCGTTAAACCGATTAGATAATATATCATCAACCGATATATTAAGTAATCGTGATAACTCTCCGGGGTGTGGCGTGATAACAACTGGAGAACCGTATTCGATAGCTATACCACGTTCCCGCAATTTTGAAATGCAGTTCAGCCCGTCAGCGTCTATAACGAGTGGTTTTAAGAACCTCGGCAGAAGTCTCCCTACTAAATCCACAGTTTCGCGGTGCGTTCCAATTCCGGGTCCGAGAGCTATTGCATCCGCTTCGTTCGCGATTCGTATAATATCCCCCAGGGCGCGCACGGACAAACATCTACGTTTGTTCACTTGCTGAACCGGCTTTGTAACGACCTCGCGCAAAAGGGTATCGACAGTATCGACCAGCCCCCTCGGTGTAATCAATTCTACCAAACCGGTTCCGCATCTGAGACAACTCTCCGATGCCATAACCGCCGCGCCGGACATACCCTCGCTCCCCGCGATTATCGCGGCTTTGCCGAAAGTTCCTTTGTGACCGTCCCCCGGTCTCGGCGGAAGAAGTCTCGCGAGTTCATCGGTAGAATCCACGCGCCAATCGGGCTCTCCGAAATCATCGATAACATCCTCCGGTATCCCGATATCGACAACTACGAGTCGCCCGATAAAAGCCTTGCCGGGAAAGCGGAATTGTCCCAGCTTCGGTAATCCGAATGTTGCGGTAGCCGTCGCGATTATCGCCTCTCCCGGCACCTCGCCGGTGTCGGCATCGACACCGGTCGGATTATCTACCGCAACGACCGGCAGATTGCTTTCGGCGGTCCGAACGACCATCTCAAGAATCGCCTCGCGCGGCGCGCCTTTCGCGCCTGTGCCGAGAAGTCCGTCGATAACGAGGTCGATATCTTCCAATACAATCTCCCCGTTGGGAAAAATAGCAAACTCCACGCCGGCGTTCTTAGCCCTCTCGAAAGCGGTTTTCGCGTCACCTTTAAGTTTCTCGGGATTTACCGGTGTAGCGACTTTTACGTCGATGTCGCTTTCCATAAGCAATCTCGCCGCAACCCATCCCCCGCCGCCGTTATTCCCCGGGCCGGCCAGCACGAGAACCGATTTGCCCTCGATATCTTTCAGTATCTCAAACGCAATGCCGGCAACCCCTGCGCCGGCGCGCTCCATAAGCGTCATTCCGGGGATTTTCCTATCCTCGATAGTAATCCGGTCGAGTTCGCGCATCATATCCGTAGTAACTACTTTCACATCGCTCCTTTCTAACTATATAACCAACTCTTGCTGAATAACTAATAAACGCCATTTCGAGAACTGAAACGACGAGAAATCAATTCTATAGAATTTCTATACAACAAAAATAATCCGAGAAGAGTCATTCCGCAAGCGTTTATATTCGCGGGAGTTTCGCGAAACATCCGCGACAGAAGAAGAAATTCGACTGATAATCGATAGCCCGTAGTTTTACCGGTGGGTCTATTTAAGCGAGTGTTATTTTCTGCAAGGAGGAGCAAATCGGTTCTGATAGCACTTATAGGAGATTTCTTTTTATCAATCGCTCTTGACCCAAAACGAATAAATATGTATATTATAATTTAAACAAGGAGGAAAATTGAGGCGAATTATAATTCCGGTTCTAATCGCGAGTTTGTCTTTGTCCGCCGCTATTCCGCAAACTATCTCCTATCAGGGCAAACTGACAACTCCGGACGGTATCGGAATTAACGACACCCTCGAGATGAAATTCCTCCTGTTCGATTCCGAATCCTCCGCCGATTCTATCTGGGGAGAAACGCAACCGAATGTGCCGGTCGTTCACGGGCTTTTCGATGTCGAACTCGGGGCGGTCAATCCTATCGACCTGCCGTTCGATACTACCTATTGGCTTCTCATAGTTGTCGAAGGCACCGAACTAATCCCCCGGATTAATCTGACCTCGAGTCCTTACGCCTATCGGGCGGCGATTGCCGACAGCCTCACGGCTGAAATGAGCGTTGTATGCCCGGGTAACGGTGTTGCTCTGACAATCTCGGCTTCACCTGACAGCACCGGCGATTTCGTCTGCGGGTCGTCATCTGCACAGATACAGATTAACGCCGCGATAGATTCGCTCGCTTCTCTCGGAGGGGGAGAACTATATATCAAATCTGGCGATTACAGAACGAACGGCGCGGTCGTGGTAAGCGGCGATAATATAGCTATCCGTGGCGCCGGAAGAGCTACCAAAATATTCTCTGATTTCGCTATCGATGTCCATATAATCCATGTCGAGGGCATTCCCGGAGACAACCGCAGGGGGATAACGATATCGAACCTGTTCGTTTCATCGACAAGTTCGACCGGTTGCGGCGGCAGCGGAATCTATTTTAAATATGTCGAGAAAAGCGTCATCGACCGTTGCTGGGCCGAGGACTGCAACGAGGATGCGATTCTACTTCATAGTTCGTCAGACAATACGATATTGAATTGCCGAGTCGACGGCAATTATGCCCGTGGAATTCGGCTTTTCGAATCACCGGGAAATGCGCTTATCGGAAATACCGTAAACGGCAACGGCGGGAGTGGAATATATATCGAGAACTCCGACAGGAACATTGTCAACAGCAACACCTGCAGGGACAATTATAATAACGGTATTCTCCTAATCGATTCCCAGAACAACGTGTTTAACGGTAACTATATCGAGGCCAACGGAACGCACGGATTCTATATTTACCAATCGATGTATAACAGCATAACCGGCAATATGGTTTATAATAACTCCAATCGCACATACCAGTTCTACAACGGGTTGCATCTGGCATACGAGTGCGACCGCAACGTGATAACTGGCAATCAAATAATCGGTGCAGGCCAAAAATACGGTATAAATATCGACGACGATACCTGCACCGAGAACATTATTCAGAATAACGAACTATACTGGAACGACGTCCCTTACCGCGATAACGGCACAGACACGAACGACTGGGGCCCCGGTTTTCCGCCGTCGAGTTCCAATATAGACGACGGGGGAAATTATTGGTGAAAACAGAATTGTATAATAAGGATTGATATTTGGTTCTGAGAATCCAGGATTCAGAAACCCTTCGTCCCCACCGATTCCGTGTGTATCGCATTAAAGACGGAAAATCTCTTTTTATATATAATCGGTTAACCCGGATATATAATCCAATTTATTAAGTAATTCCCGTAATCTTATTTCCGCCGGCTTAATAAGGGTTATAAATTTCCTCTTTCCTTTTACGTTCGATAAAAAGCAATACGCCCCGAGGGCCTGCATCATTCGCGATATCGCAGCGAATTGAACGTTCTCCTTAAATTCTCCGGCATCGACCGGATAATCGAGTTCGCGCATTGCGTCTATGTATTCACCGATAAGTTCGTTTCTGGTATCTTCTTGAATATCTACGCGTGAATCCCATAACAGGCTCGCCAGGTCGTATTCCGGCGGACCTAGTTTTGCGGATTGAAAATCGATTATTCGGACTTTACTATCTCTTACCGCGATATTGCTCGATTGGAAATCCCTGTGGCAAAAAGCTTTTGTAAGCCCGGCAAGCCTTTCTGCGAGTGCATCGAATCCGACAGTGAATTTTTCTATTTTATTTTGCGAAATCCCTTTATATTCAAGAAGATACCGCTCGGAGAAGTATTGCGATTCCCAGCGGAAGGCGTCGGAATCGAACGGCCTGTCGGCGACTACGCGGCATTTCCCAATTTCTTTACTTCCGATAACCGCGAGCCGCGCAAGTTCACGGACTATCAGCTGGTATTCGCTTAATTTAGGTGGTCGCATTTCGCCGATATCCTCGACGACCAGGGCCGGAATACTCGAATTACTCGCATAGACTCGCGGAACTCCGAATCCCAGACTGGAAAGGTATAGCTGGATAGCTAGCCAGTCGTCCAGCGCTGCGCCGTGGCCGGTCCCGAACATTAATATAGCGGTGTGGGAGCCGTCGTAGACGCGCGCGAACTGCCTATCCGAACCTGCGCCCGGAAGCTGCTCGATTACCGCGTCGGCTGGAAATCCCGCACTCTCGAAAAGTCGCGCCAATAGTTTTCGATTAATCATATCCTCAAAATCCCGAACGGGCCGACAACCGCACGATTCAAAACGCTTCCCTGCGGAATCTCGCTGTCCGGCCAGACTATCACATCTTCGAGAACGCTACCGGCACCGATTCGGGCGTTACGACATAAACATAGAAAACCGTCGACACGAACACCCGGCGGCAATTCTATATTTTCCTTTGAATAGACTTCTTTGCCGAGAAGCCGGCGGTGGAGTTCGAGATATTCGTCCGGTGTTCCGATATCTGTCCAGAGAGCGTCGCCGATATTATGCGCTTTAATCGCTCCGGGTGCGGCTTTAAGAATCGAGACCATCGTATCTACCGCGTCGCCGAATACACCGGGGCGAGGCAAGTATTCCAACGCCTCGCTATCCCAAACGCTGATACCTGTGAATTTCCACGCATTCTCTCCCTTTTTACCGAGCCTGCCGGCAATGTCGATAACCTCATTTCCGATAGTCTCTATTTCAGGTTCACCGTCGCGGGTCAGAAGTGTTAGCATCGCCCCCGATGCTCTATGTTCGCGGATAACGGAGGAAAGGTCGGCATCTGTATATATGTCTCCGTTATGAACGAGAACCGGCCCCGTGGACTGCAAATGCGCGGCGACATTAGATATACCGCCGCCGGTTCCGAGAAGCGTTTTCTCCGGGACGAGGGATAAACGAACTGGAGACGCACCGGAAGCCTCGCAAAAATCGAGGAAATCCTCCTGCCTGTGCCATATATTCGCCGCGGCTCGGAAAATACCGTATTTCTCCAATTCGCCGAGTATATGACTCAGTATCGGTTCGCAGACTACCGGAATCACCGGTTTTGCCTTGTGCAGCGTTAGCGGCCTAAGTCGCGTTCCTTCACCCGCACACAGAATGATAGCGTCCATATCCATAGATTAAATAGGGTTCCCGTTCCGCGCGGAAACGGCTTTCGTTATTATGCCAGCTTTTTTCGAGCTCGGAAGCCGGCGTATTCGATTCCAAAGCCTCGCGGAATGCCGACCCTCCAGCGAGAATATCTATCGGAAGCTTCTCGAATTCGTATTCATACGGCGGCTCGGCCCAGCGGAAATTTGTTGGATAGAGCGCCCGCGCCGTTTTTATAATCGTGTAATACGTTATCACCGGCTTAAACTCGGTTTTTTCCGTAATGTGAACCTGAACGCCGTTACAAGTCTCTCCTGCGTATTTATCGAATGTCGGTTTGAAAGAGCAAGGTCGGAAAGCGACGCCGTTAAGGTTTTCGCGCGATAATTCTTCGGCGAAATCCTGCGCATCTACCCACGGCGCTCCGACAAGCTCGAACGGCCGAGTCGTTCCACGCCCCTCGGACAGGTTCGTGCCCTCGACAAGACAACCTCCGGGATAAACGAACGCGGCGGTCGGAGAAGGCATATTTGGCGATGGATTAACCCATTGCAAACCGGTATCCGTCCAAAGCATATCTCGATTCCAGCCGTCCATCGGGACTGTATAAAGCGCACTTTCAAGACCCTCACGACCGGCAAGAAGGCTCAATAACTCGCAAATCGAGCAACCATGCCTGATAGGAATACTGGATAAGCCGACGAAACTTTCGTATCCAGTTTCGATACCGGGACCTTCAATTATCTTTCCGCCTATCGGATTGGGTCTATCTAAAATAATTACGGGGATTCCGGCTTTATAACAGGCGCGAAGGGTAAGCAGCGCTGTCCAGATATAGGTATAGTAGCGGGCGCCGGCATCTTGCAAATCCACGAGAAGACTGCTCAAGCCGGATAGCGTTTCTATAGTCGGTTCCCGGTTCTTGCCGTAAAGGGAATAAACCGGAATGCCAACCCGGCTGTAGAAATCGCCTTCCCATTCTACCATATTCGCCTGGTCTATACCGAATAGCCCGTGTTGTGGACCGAATATCGCGCGTGGTTCGATATTCATCTCCATCAGAAAATCGATAATGAAGGTTAATTCCCCTGTAACCGAAGCCTGATGGCACAATACGCCCGGTGTTTTTCCTAAAGGCAATTCCGAAATATATCCGGGCAGTCTATCGAGACCAGTTTTAACAGTAGTTCTTCTCATAATTTTCAAATTAAATATAGTTTCGATATAAGAAATCTGCAAGCCTATTTAATCCAATAATTGGCTAGGTATTCGAGTTATATACCGCGCGACAATCACGACACAGGCGGTTTCGCGCTGGCACGCTCCGTGCTACGGTCGGTAAGGTTTTAGAATATATTATTTCCGACCGCACGGATTCCCCACCACACACGGGCACCACTCTCGCGCCAGCGACCGCAGGAAGTCTGCATCGCCGAATAGTATCGGAACCGACTTGCTCTATGACTTCATCGACTCGCTCCTTTTAGGAAATAACAGGCGTTTAAATAATCCGACGACTGAAATCGCGGGCAATCGCCTAGCAATTCAAAATCTCTTTTTTATAGTTTTTCGGGAAACTCATCGTTACATATCCCTTGACCGAACAACAGCCGCGAAATATATTGAATCGAACAAATCGATTTAATGGAAACCGATATGAAAGAACCCCCGATAACTCCAGAACTTGTAGAGAAGCACGGTCTTTCTGGTGAAGAATTCGAGCGAATTTGCAAAATACTAGGCCGAAAACCCAATTTCACGGAGCTTGGAGTATATTCGGTTATGTGGAGCGAACATTGCAGCTATAAAAGCTCTATTAAATACCTGAAGACATTACCTCGCGAGGGGGAACACGTGCTCGCGGCGGCGGGGGAGGAGAACGCCGGTGCGCTCGATATCGGCGACGGTAAAGCGCTCGTTTTCAAAATCGAAAGCCATAACCATCCGTCGGCGATTGTGCCGTTCCAGGGTGCGGCGACTGGAGTCGGCGGAATTCTGCGCGATATCTTCAGTATGGGTGCGCGCCCCATCGCGGCGCTCGACGCTCTGTATTTCGGCGAGCTTACGGAACCGTTACAACAACACCGTTTCAACGGCGTTGTGGAGGGCATCGCGCGATACGGCAACTGCTTCGGCGTGCCCACTGTCGGCGGTTTGGTCGAGTTCGACAGCGCCTATGCCGGCAATTGTCTCGTCAACGCGATGGCTGTCGGTATCGCCGATATCGACAAGATGATGCCCGCAAAGGCAAGCACCATAGGAAACCCCGTATTTATTATCGGAGCTTCGACCGGTCGCGACGGTATCCACGGCGCTACTTTCGCGAGCGGAGAACTGAGGGAAGATTCCGATGTCGACCGCCCGAGTGTCCAGATTGGCGACCCGTTTCTTGAA
Organism: bacterium; assembly: GCA_003645085.1. Lineage (GTDB taxonomy): Bacteria > UBP14 > UBA6098 > UBA6098 > UBA6098 > QNEE01. Next base: position 10,440 of record QNEE01000083.1, read on the forward strand.
AAACTGCTTCTCGAAGCCACACTGGAGATTATTAAGCTCGGTCTTGCCGAGGGTATTCAAGATATGGGCGCCGCCGGGATTACCTGCAGCAGTTCCGAGATGGCGGAGGCCGGCGGGGTAGGTATCACACTCGACCTCGATAAGGTTCCACTTCGCGAGGAGGGGATGATTCCCTACGAGATTCTTCTCTCGGAAAGCCAGGAGCGGATGTTGATAATCGGAAAGAAAGGCAGAGAGAGGGAACTACGCGAAGTTGCCGAGAAATGGGAACTTCATATCGAACAAATCGGCGAGGTGGTCGACGGAGATAGACTGACCTGCACGTGGCGCGGAGAAAAGGTTTGCGATATTCCGGCTTCGACACTCGTTCTCGGTGGCGGAGTTCCCGTCTATGACAGGCCCCGTAAAAGACCAGGCTACCTCGACCGCGTCCATAAATGGTCTTCGGACGAAATGCCGCTTTCAGATAGAAAGCCGGGCGAGCTGCTTCGCAACGTTCTGGCTATGCCGACTATCGCCTGCAAACGGTGGGTCTAT
>QNEE01000084.1 GCA_003645085.1 bacterium
TATCCATACAATTATACTGAAGCGACGAAGACCGTCCGCTGGCCCGATTTCGCGCATATCCCGCCGGGAGCCGAAAGAATTATACCGGTCTATATTAATGTCGATAAAACCGAAGCCGACGACCTGTTGCGCCTGTTCTACGCCTTTGCCGTCGAGTTCTACGATAGTATCGACCAATACGGCGAGGTTATCGGTGTCCACTATAGACCGGAACATCCAGACACAATATACTACGGGGTCGATTTATTCTTCAACGAAGGCGACCTGACATGCGCCGAGCAGAACCCATCGGTAGGTGACGTTATAAACCTGAACGCAAAGGTCCGTATCGACGGCAATACGACCGCGAAAAACGTCCTCGTTCGGTTCTTCGATGGCGAGGAACAAATCGCGACCGACCAGATAATAATCGAATTGGACCCGCCGGATAGTTTCGCTATCGTGAGTGTCCCGTTCGAGATAAAGTCCGATTACCATCTTCTCTATGCGATTGTCGACCCGGACAGTCTTTTCGGCGAACTCGACGAGACGAATAATGTCGTGAAACTCGAATTGATGACGGGCAAAGGCGCGCCGATACAGCAAGTGGTCAACTTCCCAAATCCGTTCAAGGATTATACAGAATTCACCTATATTCTCGGCAAGTCGATGACGGACGTCTCGATTAAGGTTTTCACGCTTCGCGGCAGGCACGTTCGGACTTTCGATATGTGCCCGACGGAATTGGGCTATAACGCTTACGGCTGGGATGGTAGAGACAATCGCGGCGACCAGATAGCTAACGGAACGTATATCTATAAGGTTGTCGCCACAGACGAAGACGGCGAGAAGTATGAGGTTATCGAACGGCTTGTCAGAATGAGGTAACGGCTAAAGCATAACCGTTATGAAAAGGCGGACTGAAATGTCCGCTTTTTCTTGTTCGCTATTTTTTAAGAAGCTTTCAGAAAAGGAGTTCGAGAGAACTGGACATCTGTTTCAATATTTCAGATTAAATTCTGTAAACTCGCCGCCGGGTTCTTCTTCAGAAATATCGATATTGGTAACTCTGGCACTCGCGGGACCGCGTAATAGTGCCCCGATAAAACGGTCTATCGCGTCAGAGTCCCCTTCGGCCACCGTTTCGACCGTGCCGTCGAGCCTGTTTTTAACCCACCCGAAGATATCGAGTTCTTCGGCGGCGCGCATTACGAACCATCTGAAACCTACGCCCTGGACGCGCCCTTCGACAATCGCCCTAATTCGTCTGCGGTCGGTCATAACGATTTTGCTATTATTTTTATCGCTTCTTTAGGAGACTTAGCCGGGAAAACGCCTTTTACTTCCCAGCCGCAATGCAGCGTAATTACAGGCTTTCCAAGTTGAAGGAAATACGCGATTTCGCTTAATGTCCCGTAACGTCCCGCGATAGCGATAGCGCCGTCGGCGGAATGAGCGATTATGCTGTTTCTGGCAATACCCAATCCGGTGCCGACAGGAACAGTTACGAACTCATTGGCGTCGGTTCGGCGATTTGATGGGACTATACCTATCGTTGTGCCGTTTTCGGAGCGCGCTCCGCGGCAGGCGGCTTCCATAATACCGCCGAGTCCGCCGCAAATAAGTCGCCAATCGTTATTCGCGATTAATTTCCCGATTGTTTCCGCGGCATTGAGAGCTTTGCGTGATGCATTACGTCCCCCTATAACCGCTATTTGTTTCTTATGCTTTTCCATAATTTAAAAAAGGGCAGGGAAAACGCCTTATCATCGAAAAAATCGGGGCGCCCAGATTTGAACTGGGGACCTTTCGGACCCGAACCGAACGCGCTACCAGACTGCGCTACGCCCCGAGATACCGATAAAACGTCATCGGCGAATATGAGAACGGAAAAAGGTTTAGCTTCGACAACCCTACAATATACTTTTGCGAATTAAATAATCAAGGGAAAAGTTTATCGACGGAACTTCTTTTATTATTAATGCGGTGTTTTCGGTTTATAAAACGGAAGGTTTTAAACTATAATATCAAATGCCTTTTCTCCGCTCTCCCAGAAATAGATTTCCGCGGATAAGATGGCGTCTGGATACCGCGTTTAACGTTCCACAACCCTACACTCGATACATAATCGGGTCTTTGATACCGGCCTCGCGGAAAGCGCGACGGCGCATTATGCAACTCTGGCAGACTCCGCATGCGATATCCTCATCCTTATAGCAACTCCAGGTCATCCCGAAAGGGACAAGCAATTCGGCACCGAGCTTTATGACTTCAGCTTTTGTCAGATGGATTATCGGCGCGATTATTCGGCACTTCGATTCCGGTTTGCGCCCTAAATTGATAGCCTTTTGCATCGCCTCGATAAATTTCTCGGATGTGTCCGGGTATCCGGGGCCGTCTTCCTCCATCGTGCCGATATATATGACCTGCGCTTTTACAGTTTCTGCCCAGGCCGCCGCGAGCGAAAGAAAAATCCCGTTGCGAAACGGCACGTATGTTGTGGGAATTCCCTCCGGTTCGCCAGTCGGCACAGGTATATGCTCGTCGGTCAGGCTCGAATGCCCGACCCATTTTAAAAACCTGACGTTCGCTATCTCCTGCTTTTTAACCTTAAAAGCCTTGCCTATAGCCGCAAAGCAGCTTCGCTCTTTACTTTCGGTTAGCTGGCCATAGTCGAAATGAAGCATATAAAGCTCGTAGCCGTCGCGACGGGCTACCGCCGCAGAGACCGTCGAATCGATTCCGCCGGAGTGAAGAACGACCGCGCGCTTAGGTTTTTTGCTCATATCTCACTTTATCCTAAGTATCTTATGTAACTGAACCGACAATCTAACCGGCAACCCGCAATCGAGAATCATCCGCACCAGAACTTTCGGCTCCATTATTTCCCAGACGGGGGAAAAAATTACTCCCGATTTCGAAAACAAATCCAGTCGCTCGATTTCATTCAACGCCCAATCAAAATCGTTCCTATCTGCGATGACAAACTTTGCCACGTCCTTTTTGTCGAGAAACTCGAGGTTCGACTCCATGAATCTCCCGGCGAACCCGCTCGACGGTGTCTTTATATCGACCGACTTCACGACCTCCGGTGGGACCTTTTCGAGAGAGAAACTGCCGTTTGTCTCCATCAGAACGCAAATTTCTCTAGATAATAATGCACCGAGTAGTTCCGGCGTTTCGTCGCAGTTCATCGGCTCGCCGCCGGTAACGAGTGCCCACGGTCTGCCGGTTTTCACCGCGCGGTCCGCGAGTTCGTCGGTCTCGACCCGCTCTATTATTTTCTCCCTATCGGGCGTGTCGCACCATCGACAGTCGAGATTGCACCCGGCGATACGAATTAAAACGCACTGCTCCCCGGCATGCGGTTCCTCGCCGATAAGCGTTTCCGTAAATTCGTTTAGTGGAATCACGGCAGTTCGATTATGGGATGTAAATTACACTCGCCATGTCCGACTCGAAAACCTCGACCGATTCGAGCGAGAGTTCTTCGGAAAGAAGTTTTTCGATACGCTCGAAAATTATTTTGGCGATTCTTTCAGATGTCGGATTGCCGCCATCTAACCACGGATGTTCGTTCAGGTCTTTATGGTCGAATTTTTGAAGGACCTCGCCGAGTATATCTTTGGCCCGGCGGAAATCACACGCCAGCCCGAGGTCGTCCAGTTCTTCTGCGCGGATAACCGCCTCGACCCTCCAGTTATGACCGTGGATATTGGCGCAGTCGCCGTCGTAACCCTCGATTCGGTGTGCCGCCGAGAATTCACCTTTAACGCGAATTAAATACATCGTGCCTCCCTTTAGTTTATAATATAAAGGGGAAATGACTCCTGCAGAATTGCTCGCAAATATCATTTCGATGAGCGAAGCGACAAGAAATCTTTCGAACGACAACGACCTAAGAATTCTCCCACGTGAATCGAAATTACGAAATTAGTCTATTCTCCGGGATTCATCTGTTACTGTAAAATAGCGAAAAACATTTAGCTAATCAAGCGTAATTTCTATCCGAGATTACACAGTTTTTTTACTCAAAAGCCCTTTTCGTCTTTTTTCCACTTGACATCGATACAACACGGCATATAATTCTAAACTCGTTTATAATTCCCTGTTTTTAAAACCAGCAACATCAAGGAGGTATTATTATGGGTATGGTCGCGATTACGGTCAATGGTTCGCAACCGAGTAATGTATTTCCGCCGTTTATTTTAGGTTCGTCCGCGATAGCATCGGGCGACGATGTCATTCTTTTCTTCACGCCGGGAGCAGGACCCTCTCTCGTTAAAGGCGAGTTGGAAAAAATCAAAGTCGATGGATACCCAGACCTTATGGAACTGGTAGAGGGTTTCCAGATGCTCGGCGGCAGAATAATGCTCTGCGAAATAACATTCGATGCCAAAAAAGATATCAAACCCGAAGATATAAGAGAAGGTGTCGAGATAGTCGGCGCGACCACTTTTATTTCCGAGATAAAGGACGCCACTATTACTTTCTCGTTCTAACCAAATAACTTACCTACATTAAAAAGGGGGAATTCACAATGAACGCCGATGAAACTTTAGACTGTAAAGGTCTATCCTGTCCGATGCCAATCCTTAAATTGGCAAAAGCCATTAAAGCCATGGAAAGCGGCAAGGTCCTCGAACTTCTCGGAACCGACCCCGGCTCGAAAACAGATATCCCGAAATGGTGCGAAAAAACCGGAAACGAATTCCTCGGCATGGAAGAAGAGGAAGGCGTAGCCAAATACTACATTAAAAAAGCGTAATCCGGTCCGAGTCGAAACGGGTAACCGCAATTACCCGTGGTCTTTCTATGTCCGAATTTGCAAATATCATAACATCGAGATGAAAGGAGTTCTATGTCCGACTCTAAAAACGGAGCCTGGTATCAACTGTGGTCTACGTTTTTCGGCAGGACATGGCCGATGTGGGTTGGCGGTTTAGTCCTGGCCACACTCAATATCTGTTTGTTTCTCGTGAAATACCCGTGGGGAGGCAGCCCAACATATATCAATTGGGGTCAGAATATATATAAGCTTCTGGGGCTTTTCGATTTGAAAAGCGCTGTGCCGGTTACTATGCATCAATGGGGATTGCTCGGTATTCTAACAGTATTGGGTGCCGGTGTTGGAGCTTTACTCTCGAGGGAATTCGCTATCAGAATCCCGCCGGTTGGCGAGATGGCGAAAGGGCTAATCGGTGGCGTCCTGATGGCTCTTGGGTCCACAATGGGAATTGGATGCACAATCGGCGGTTTCCTCAGCGGGATACCGGCATTGTCCGGCGGCGCGATTTTCCTCGCAATAGGCTTCGCAATAGGGGCGTTTCTCGCGCTGCGTTATTTGTTATGGGAGATGGAAAAAGCACCCAAGCTTAGCTCCGGCAAAAGCGTTACGCTACTCGCCGCAAAAGGCAAAGGTGGAATATGGCAACCGATACTCGGCGTAATATTGGTGGCCTTCCTTCTCATTGGACCATCTGTATTGCATCGTGGCGATATGGTCCTCACCTGGTTCGCCATCATCGGTCTTTTCCTGGGGTTTGTCTGCCAACGCTCGCGCTTCTGCGTAACCAGAGCCTTTCGCGAGCCGTTTATGACGGGTGAGTCGGAAGCCCCTCTCGCGGTTATGGCTGCGTTGCTCGTGGGGATATTCGGTTTTACAGTCATAAAATATATGGGAATCGGCGGAGCCTTTCCCGGTGGTGCGCGTGAAATCGCTTTGAAAGCCGTGTATCCACATTTCTGGCTCCGAGCACTTATCGGCGGAACTATCTTCGGAATCGGAATGGTTATCGCCGGAGGATGCGCCGTTGGAACGCTATGGCGTATGGGCGAAGGCCAGATTAAACTCTGGTTCTCCGGACTGGGATTCTCGTTAATGGCGCCCATCTCCATAAAATATATTGTCCCCGGTTGGAGCAAAATTCTCCCCTCGTGGGCACAAAAGCAATGTTTCCTGCCCGATTACTTCGGATACTGGGGTGCTGTATTGCTATTGTTAGTAATAATAACCCTCTGGTTCGTATTCGTCAAATGGAACGAGCGGACCGGGAAATTCTCGGCAGTATAGGAGGTGAGAACTATGAAGAAACTATATATCGTTTTAGCGCTCGCCGCCTTAACATTGCTCATCGGCTGCGCCGGTTTGGGAATTAAAGGAAACTATGAGATAACCCGGGATGAGCTTAAGGCTCTTTATGATTCTGAAGAGGAGTTCATCGTCCTGGATGTCCGTGAACCTTATGAATTCGACGAAGGGAGCATCGAATACTCGTTCAATATGCCGCTCGGTATAGTCGAGTCCAGTATAGACAACAAGAGATACTGGGACAGTCAGGCATGGGATATCCCCGAGAAGGACGCGATGATAATAATATACTCGCAGAAGGGCAAGCGCGGAGCATTGGCGACAGAGACTCTCGTGAAACTCGGCTATACCAATGTCAGAAACCTATACGGCGGCTATATGCTCTGGCTCGACCCGGAGGCGGACCTCGAGGCAGAACCGGTCAGCGGTGGATGCGGAGGATAAATACCGAAGCAACGACTTAATATAGATGAACGAAAACAGATTTCGGAAAAATCGAAAACAAAAATTCGTCAAAGCAAATAAACAAAATTAGGGGGAAAAATGTTCAATAAAAGTTGGCTGTTATTTGTTACACTCGCAATCGTCGCAGCCCTGTTTATGGGGTGCAAAGACGAGACCGAACCGCCTACCAGTAATGGCGATACCGCATTCGAAATCCTAACCGAATATCTGGTTGCCAACAATATGGACCTATCCGATATAAAGAGCGACTATCTGATCGCCGCCGCCGACCTTCACGGAAACGAAGACGATTACTACATTATGGACATCCGCAGTCAGGGCGATTACGACACGCTCGGCCATATCGACGGCGCCGTGCATTCATCGCTAGCGGATATCGTAACCGACGCTGCGAGCTGCGGTGGTTTGCCGATTGTCGTCTGCTGCTATACCGGCCAAAGTGCCGCTCACGCTGTAGTTGCGCTTCGACTTAGCGGATACGACGACGCAAAGAGTCTAAAATTCGGCATGAGTTCCTGGAACGCTATTTTCGATAAATGGACGAGTAACACCGGGAACATCGGCGACGGTCATACCAACTGGTCCACCGGAGCTACGGCTACTCTATCGACATTCGATTACCCAGAAATATCTACAAGTTCTACCGACGGCGCGACAATTCTCGCCGAACGCGTCGATGCGCTCCTCGAAGGCGGCTTCAAAGGTGTTACAGCAACGGACGTTCTTGATACGCCCACAGATTATTTTATTAATAATTTCTGGGCGGAGGCCGATGTCTCGACTTACGGCCATATCGCAGGAGCCTATCGTATTATGGAAGACCTGACTATCGCCGCGGGCGGTTTCGCAAATCTCGACCCGAACGAGACTATCGTTACGTATTGCTGGACAGGCCAGACATCGTCCATAGTTACGGCTTATCTTACGGTTTTGGGCTACGAGGCAAAGAGCCTGAAATTCGGTGCCAATGCGATGATATACGACCAGCTTACGAGCGGTAAGTGGTCGGCGCCCGAGGATTTCCCTTATGTAACTACGCCGTAATTAGAGAAACCTAATAATCGCTCTGTTTGTTCTTTATATAACAAAGCTAATCTTTGTTTAAACCGGGAGGCGAATACTCTTATATTCTCTTCGCCTCCAACCGAAAAACGGAGGAAAAATGCGAAATATTACTTTAATGTTCTTGATTCTCGGCTTTATCACCGCCCCGGGGTTTATTTACGCCCAGGGTTGCGTCGGTGGTGGAGGTTCCGACGAAGGCGTCCAGATAATAGGTTATATCCAACCGCAGTTCGAATATAAGTTCCAGGAAGATGAGGATGGTAACGCCGATAACATATATAGCTTCACGTTCAAAAGAGCGCGTTTAGGGGTTATGGGGAATATCCCGTATGACGTTAGTTATTACTTATTGCTCGAAGCGAACCCGTTTAAGGGTAGCGCTAATCTGTTGGATGCTTTCTTCTCATATACCCGCCTCGCGCCGTATGCTACCTTCTCGATTGGTAAATTCAAAACGCCGTTCAGCCTCGAACGAAACACCAGCTGCGCCGGCCTGCATACAATAGAACGCTCGGAAGTGGTAAGTAATATGGTGCTCGACCGCGATATGGGAATAATGGCATTAGGGCAATACAAAGACCTGGTTAAATATAGGCTCGGATGGATGCACGGAACAGGATTAGGGGAGTGGGATAATAATACATCTAAAGACCTCGTTGCGAGGGTTATTGTAACCCCCATAGAGATGGTAAGTATCGGTGGGAGTTACCAATCAGGAAAACAGCCGCCCGCAAATGAAGAATCAGAAGAAGATGATGTGCGCACGAGATATGCAGGGGAACTCGAGGTCAAATACGGCGATTTCCTTTTGCAGGGTGAATATATAGGCGGATATATAGAATCATCAGGTGGGATAGTCGCTCACCCTCCGGATTGCACCCACGATACAACCTGGTATACGACTATCCCGGCAGGCAAATCGAAAAGCAGTGGATACTGGGGACAAATTATGTATATGACGCCATGGAACCTTCAGCCGATAGTAAAATACGAGTTCTACGACCGCGACACAGATACGGACAATAACGAAACCGGGATAATAACCTTCGGCTTCAATTATTTCATCAACGACTGGTCGAGGGTTCAGGTTAACTATCTTTATAAAGCGGAATACGGCGAAGGCACCGAATACTCTAACGACGAGATACTCGTGCAATTTCAGGCAATGTTCCAATAATACCGTAGCGTATAAACCGTCATTGCGAGCCTCCGGCGAAGCAATCTCGATAATTGACGGGGATTGCTTCGTCGCTTAGCTCCCCACAACGATAGACTAAGGAGGAAAGATGAGAAAGACCACGGCGATAATCCTACTTATCGCGGCATTCATCCTTTGCGGTCAGCTCTTTGCGCAGGTTATCACCGCCAAAGAGCTTGCCGGCATTATGGACGACGAGAATGTTGTAATCGTTTCCGGAAGGTCGGAAAAGGATTATAACACGGTGCATATCAAAGGTGCGGTTCATGTCCTACCGGACGATTTGTGTAAGCCCGGTGATATAAAGGGTATCCTGAAAAGTCCGGACGACATTGCGACGATATTCGGCGACAAGGGCATCAGCAACACCAACACAATCGTTGTCTATTGCAACAAGGGTGTTGCCGCCGGAAGGCTTTTCTGGATTTTCGATTACCTCGGATGCGAGAACATCAAGTTCCTCGACGGCCAGATGAAGGCCTGGCGCAAGGCACGGAAGCCCGTTACAAAGAGCGCCACAGAAATCGTGCCTGCAACATTCGAAGCTACGCCAAATCCAGACCTTATCGCTACGATGGCTTATGTTAAGAGCCACCTCGATGACGACGGTGTAATTCTCGTTGATACTCGTAGTGTGGAAGAATTTAATGGCGAGAAAGGCGAGGCCTCGCGGAAAGGACACATCCCCGGAGCGGTGCATTTCGAGTATAAAAATGTCGTTGACGATGATGGATACATAAAGCCGAAGGCAGACATAGAGAAAGCCCTCAAGGCGGCAGGGATAACGTCCGATAAAGAAATTATCCTCTATTGCGAAACGAGCGCCCGTGCCGGCGTTGTCTATATGGTTCTAAAGTATATTCTCGGATACCCCAATGTAAAGGTATATGATGGCGGTATTTATGAGTGGGCGGCAACCGCCTCCAACCCGATGGAATAAATCAATCGAGTAAACCGATAAACCTAAAAGCCCTGTGTAAAATACGCGGGGCTTTTTTCTATTATATATGGATTATTAGGGAGAATTCTCTGGGTTAAAAAGTCATATTTTATGGGTCGATGCGGATAATATAGAAGAACCGGCTTTCGGCCGGTTTATATCATTATATTGCCGAGGGTGGGACTTGAAGCGGCACCGGCCGCAGCGAATAAGGTTCAAGCCCCTCAATTCTATAGACTAATACAAATAACACAAGAACCGGCTTTCGGCCGGTTTATATCATTATATTGCCGAGGGCGGGACTTGAACCCGCACAGGCTTAATCGCCCACATGGCCCTCAACCATGCGTGTCTGCCAATTCCACCACCTCGGCAAAAAACTTGAAAAAACTAATCGCCGGTTGGGGGAGGGGTTTGTGGCATACCGCCACCGGTCGGAGGCGTTTCCGGCAAACCCTCGCCGCCCGGCACCGTAGTCGGTATTTCGCTACTGGCCTCTCGTGGGATAACGCTTGTGGGTCGGGAACCTTGCCGCGTCGAAATAATATTAATCAACAAAGTCAGCACGACGAAAGCGATACTGAAACCGGTAGTAACCTTAGTGAGAAAACCGGCGGCACCGCGACCTCCGAATACCGCACCACCGCCGAACGAACCACCGAGTGCACCTGCGAGTCCGCCGCCGCGTCCAGATTGAAGCAGAATAGAGATTACAAGTCCGATAGCAACCAGGATATGCAATATTACTAATAGGTAAATCATTTTCCCTCTTCGGTGATTTTTTTGGCTATCGCGATTATCTCGCAAAAGCTCTCGATTTTCAGACTCGCTCCGCCGATAAGCGCACCGTCAATATCCGGTTGTGCGAGTAAATCCGATGCGTTTCCGGGTTTGACGCTGCCGCCGTAAAGTATCCGAATTCCGTCGGCTAAACCGCCGTAACTTTTTTTTATCCAGTTCCTGACGAAAAATTGCGCTTCCTGCGCCTGCTCCGGAGTCGCGACACGCCCTGTTCCAATCGCCCAAACCGGTTCGTAAGCCAGAATAAGTCGGTCGGGAGAGCTTATCTCGATTCCATTAAGCGAACCGACAAGTTGCTGTTCCAAAACTTTCTCTGTGTTCCCCGAATCGCGCTCTTCGAGTTTTTCGCCGATGCAAAGA
>QNEE01000085.1 GCA_003645085.1 bacterium
ATGTATCATTCCAGCCTTGGAATCAACAGAATGGTGGCATGCATTAGAAAGCTTTGTAGTATTGGGATTATCTATTGTTGGAACTTTATATGATGTTCGAGATATAGATAGTCTGATTAAGCCAATAAGTGATTTACTAAAAAATCAGGATATAGATAGAAAGATAAAATTGCCAACAGATATATTAAAAAGAATTTTAAGAGATAAGAAAACTCTGTTATTGTGTCCGTTATGTAAAAGTAGGTTGGAGTCTAATGTGGCAGATTTACCTGAAAGAGAAAGAGATAGTGTATGGCAACCAGAATGGCGAACTGCTAAAAGAGCGGAAGGAGAAGATAAAAGTATCCAAATTATGCATCTCAAACCCTTGATTGAAAGTGCTATTATTCATACAGCAGAAAATGTTAGATATGGTCACCGCTGGTGTAATGTTTCTATGACTGACCATTCTATTGACGAGACTTTAGATTTTATGGAGCATGTCATAGAGGTCCATGGTAGGTGTAAAAAATGAAGCCACGAAAACCCATAATAAAAAGTTGGCGGGCGGAACGCTTCGTCGCTTCGCTCCTCGCCTCGCTTACGCTCGGTCATATAACAGCGGATAAAATGGAAATCAAAGATTTCCCCGAATTATCTTCGGCAACTTCTTTTATCCGCAAACCGTTATTGAAAACGAACTTACTGGAATTAAGTCAATCCTGAAAGGGGGAAAAATGAAAAGACTCGAACTCGGTGTTGTTCTACTGCTTGGTTTAACCGTTCTGGCCTCGGGCGCAACCCGGACCTGCCTCGTCGACTTTTTCACCAACACAAGCTGTGGCCCGTGTGCGCCTGCCGACCCGTTTGTGGATAGCCTCGCGGATGTCTACGGGCACGACCTGGCAGTTCTGGAAGTCCACGTGTGGTGGCCGTCGTCCGCGGACCCGTTTTTCGTCTATAATGTTGCCGCTAACGCCGGCAGGGCTATGCATTACCAGAGTTTCGGCGCTTATGTCGACGCTGTCCCTTCGTTCGTTCTCGACGGTAAGGAATTGAGTTACTATACCGCTGCGCCGACGGCGATAATCTCCAGGCTGGCGGTCGATGCCCCGCTCGCTTTGAGTATTACCGCGGGAGAAAGCATTAAAGTCGAGGTCGATGTCGAGACCCCCGTTACGGGAGGCGACCAGAGAATATTCGTCGCGCTAACGGAAAGCGAATTGTATTTCCCGTCCCCCATAGAGATAGATTCTTTCCAGAACGTTTTGCGAGAGATATTGCCCGATAACGATGGAAGACCTATCGACTTAACGACAACTGGAGTTCAGGAATTCGTGTTTATGCATCCGTGGGACCCGGACTGGGACCCGGCTCATATGAAAGCTATAACCTGGGTGCAGGATATGTCTGCTTCGCCCGCGGGATACAATGTCCACAACGCCGCCTGGGCGGAGGTAACCGAACCGACTTACTATTTCAGTTTCGACGCAGGAGTAACATCCGGTATGGCTTCCTCTGATACTATGATTGTATTGGGCGGGGGCGATTTAGAAAATCTCGGCGGAGGCGACGACTCCTACGAAATCAGGCTTATCAAGGACCTCCCGACAGGCTGGAGCGCGGCGTTTTGTTCGGGCACTTCCTGTTTCCCGGATTCTGGTATTGTCGATATTCTATCGGGAAACTCCGAGGTAATCACCGTAGAGGTGTTTACAGCAGGCGACGGAGCCGGCTCGGTAAATCTCGCTATAAAGTCTCTTGCATCGGGGCGCGTCGATACGGCCAGTTATGTTGTGGTCCAGAACCCGACTATTTTGCTTGTCGATGACGATGCCGGTTCGGATTACGAGTATTATTACGAGACCTCGCTTGTCAATCTCGGTGAAATCTCCTATACACACTGCCGCGACGACGGCGAGTTATCGGCGACGGATTTATCGTCGGTCGAGATAGTCGTATGGATGACTGGTAACGATTGGTCGGATGTATTCACTTCGGACGACACAACGGCTATCGGTCGGTTCCTCGACGGCGGCGGGAAATTATTTATTACCGGCCAGGATATCGGTTATTTCTGCAATGAAATGGCGTGGTCAGGCTTCTATCAAAACCGTTTCAAGGCGGAATTCGTAGCGGATGATACAGATATACTAACCGTAATAGGTTCTCCCGGAGGGATATTCGACGGATTGATATACGACATCATCGGCGGCGACGGTGCAGGTAACGCTGTATATCCGAGCGAAATAAATGCTTACGGTGGCGGTGTTCTCGCTATGCAATACAACGGTGGCTCGATGCCTGGTGCGGCTGTTGTCTATGAGGGCGCCTATAGTCTGGTCTATTTCGCTTTCCCGTTCGAGGCGATAAGCACACAGGCCGACCGCGATTCCACGATGGCGCGGATACTGGATTTTCTGCGTTCGTCCCCTGTAGTCGAGGACGGAGTCCAAAAACCGGAGAAGCCTCTTATAATATCTGCCGCGCCGAACCCGTTTAATCCGGCGACCGAACTCAGTTTCGAGATTACCGAACCAGAGAACGGCCGCCTCGAGATATTCGATATTAACGGGCGGAAAGTAGCCGTTCTAGCGGAAGAGGCTCTTGAAACGGGCAGGCATACTTTTATATGGAATGGCCGCGACGATTTCGGTCGAGAACTGCCGAGCGGCGTTTATATGGCGCGATTGATAGTCGGCGAAAAGAAAACGACAAGGAAACTGCTTCTGGCAAAATAGGATATTTATGGGAACTTCGGGTTCTTTCTTCCAGTAAATACAAATCGATAGGAGCTTATTATGAGGTCCAGATTGATTTCTCTGGTGATTTTTCTAATCGCCGTAGCCGTTTGTTTCGGCTATATCCGCAGGTCGATGTTCGAATTGAACACAAATACCGGATGTTCATATTGCAAGCTTTGTGAGGATTGGCTCGACGATTGGTATCCGGCTCATCTCGACGAGATTTGCCTGGTGCGATATCATACGAATGGACCGAGCAGTTCTGACCCGTTTCATACTAATAATCCTGGGCAGAATAATCAGCGCGCAGGATTATACTCCGGAGGCTACGTCCCACAAACAGCTGTCAATGGCGATACTGTTGGAAGTAACTGCTCCGGCAGCGGGGCGTTGGCTCTATCCGAAGCCGGCGTGTATACCCCTCTCGAAATCGAAATATTCGTCCTCGATAGCGGAGTTTGCGAGGTAACTGTTCTCTGCGAAGACCCGAGTTACGACCGGACGCTTAATCTTATCTGTATTCTGAACGAGGACAGTATGTATTACGCCGCGCCGAACGGCCAGACGAATTTCTATCAGGTTATGCGCTATATTTTACCCGACTGGGATGGCGAGGAAATCCGCATCGTCGGTGACACATCGATGGTCTTCGAGTTCGATTTCAGGCCGTATTTCGGCTATGTATCCGTCTGGGAGAATTGCTGGTTTACCGTTCTACTTCAAGATTTTTCCCATCCGGAACACGAGATACCGCAATGTAATAAGAAAGAAACGGACGACCTGAAAGAGTATTTCCACATCCTGCACGTCGACCGTATTCAGGAACTCGTTTTCCCCGACGATACGGTAGTTTTCGATTTCGATATGAAAAATTACGGGTTATTCGACGACGATTTCGATATATGGTTCGAGTCGCATTTCCCTGCCGGATGGTTTGTTCAGGTTTCCGCCGGCGGCTCCGAATTCGATTCGAGCAGGATAACGTTAGAAAGCAGAGAACGAATCGATATGGCATTGACCGTATCTCCTATGGGTGACATAGGCGGAGGTTATGCCTATCTCTATATCGACCCGGTCAACGACCCGGACGCTCTTATAGACACGATTTGCTTCAAGGCTTATTCTGGAGGGGATTTGCTTCTCATAAGCTCGACCGAAGCTACCGAAGATATATCCTACTATGAAGATATGTTTGCCGATAACGGGGTTGATTACGGTCTCTGGTCGATAGAGCAGCACGGTGAACTGCCCGATTTCTCGGATATCGCTTTCGATGCTATAGTATGGCAGGATGGTGAAAATATTTCCGACCCGATGACCTCCTCCGATAGGCTCTCGATAAAGAACTTCCTGGAAAACGGCGGCAAGATGCTGATTACGTCTTCTGGCCTCGGAAGGAGTGTTGGCGGTATTCTATCGTTCTATACTATGGTTCTCGGCGCTATTTACGACGGAATGGAGTCTGCACCTACAGGCGTTATGGGAACCTATCCCGGAACCGATTTCTCTGGTTTTTCGGCTACTTTGCCGGGTTTCGGGTATCCTGCAGAAGGATTTCTTCCTCAAGCACCCGCCGAGGGTATACTCCGTCTCAATATCGGCCCTACCTGCGGTTTGACCAAGGATTTCGACGGTGGTGGAAAACTCGTGTATATATCCTTTAATCTAGAAACAATAGCGAGCGAAACGGAACGGGACGATTTCTGGGAACGTGTGATTACTTACTGGGGCGGCCTCGGTATAGACGAAAACGAACTGCCGCGCAATATCGAGATTATAAAAACGTATCCGAATCCGTTTAACAGCGTTATGACTGTGGAACTCGACCTTCGGAAAACCTCGGAAGTAATTATCGAGATTTACGACATTTCCGGAAAACTCGTAACGACTATCTATGACGGCACGCTTCCTGCGGGAAGGACCGTCGTCCGGTGGGATTCGGATAACGCACCGAGTGGGGTTTATCTTATTCGCTTGAGCGGGGATGTTTCCGCCGAAAGAAAAACTGTGTTAATTAAATAGGGGGTAATTATGAGCATAAAGAAACCGCTGGTTTTCGGAATTCTCCTTATTGTCGGGATATTACTCGCCGATGACGAGCCGGTTTTTCCGGATTTTACTCTTGCCGCTCTCGACGGTCAAACCATCACGCTGAGCGAGGTTTGCTCGGAAAGCCCGGTTATTCTGACTTTCTGGGCGACGTGGTGTAAACCTTGCATAAAAGAACTCCGCAAACTCGACGAGATGGAGGAACTCCTTGAAAACCACGGTGTTACGCTACTCGCTATTTGCGAGGATGGCCCCCGCACGCGCGCCAAAGTTAAACCGTTTGCGCAGAAAGAGGGCTGGGATTTCGTTATTATAATGGATACCGGCGAGTCGGTAAAAAAATCGGCGGGAGTGGCCGACATACCCGAGCTTTTTATACTTTCCGGCGACCGGGAAATACTATATCATCATATCGGGTTTAAGCCCGGCGACGAGGCTGAATATCAACAAAAGGTCGAGGAATTATTTCCCGTTGTGAAAAAAGCCGGTGGCCCGGGGGAGGACGAGGTTGAAGAATAGCCTATCTACTGCGCTACTTTTATTAACGATAGCGCCCATTGTTTTTGGTTTTTCAGCTACCGCCCGGAATACTCTCGAATACCGCGCCGCGCAGGCCGATAAGGGCAACAATTTTTTCGAGGACCGTTTCGACCTCAGGTTGAACATTTCCAAAATTACTCTCGGTGCGAGGTTTGAGGCGATGCACCCCTCCGACTCGACGGCTCTAACCAGGCCGGATACGACATATACAGATATAACCCAATACTGGGCGGACCTCAAACACGATGTTATTAGTATTACGGTCGGTTCGTTCACTTCTACGCTCGGCGCGGGTTTGCTTCTCGACGCCCGCGAATTGCGCGACGTTAAGCAGGACCATCATCTCGATGGAGCTAATGTTAATTTTAGCCATAGATTTTGCAACGCGACCATTCTTTCCGGCATCGCCGGCTGGGATAACGATACCCGTTTCCGCGGCGGCGAACTGCAGGTCAACGCGCCATATATTCCGGCGGGTTGCGGTTATATTCGATACGACGTTCCCAAAGCGAGTCTGGAAACGGGACCGGGCTTGACTGGCGAGACGTGGGAAATCCGCGCACTACCTGTGTATGGTCCGTTCTCCGCCGAGGTTCATTACGCTAAAACGTGGCGAAGCGACGCCGATTTCGGGACAAACCTGAATGGCGAAACGGTCTACGCTACCGCTTCATTATTTATCGGTCCGGTAACGGTTTTCGGCGAGTTTCTGTCCGCCGACAGCTTCCTCGTCAAAGGCGCCACTCAAGAAAGCTATGTCACGCTCCCGCTGATTGTCCGTCAACCGAGCTACACACTAATGAGCCGACATCTCAGCGAACCGAACCCGCGCGACGTTATCGCCTACAACGCAGAAGCGGCAATCACTCCATTGGATAATCTCGATTTAACCATAGCTCTTGCTAATCTCGACCATCCTGAGAAGGCTATGGATTATATCGAAATATTCGGGTCGGTCTATCAGGAACTCGGAGACTTAACTGTCAGGGGAATATATGAATATCAGAAAACCGGCGAACAGGAGCCGGTGCACAATGCGGTTCTCGAACCTCTGTATTATTTTAGCAATAGAACGAGTCTTCTTTTCGATATCGAATTTCAGGCGGGAGAAGAATACGACGAAAAATATTCTAATTTCTACGGTCTAAGTGAGTTATCTATCTCGCCTTATGGAGCAATCGGTATCGAGGGTGGGCGGCTAATGGAATGGGATAGAGAGTCCGAATCACTCGAACCCGAATATTCCATCCGTCTCTATATCGACGGCGAAATCGCCGAAAACCATAAGATAACTCTCGCTTTTGGCAAACGTCCGGGCGGGTTCACCTGCTCCGGCGGGACCTGCCGATTCGAGCCCGCGTTTGAGGGTTTCGAGCTTAAGTTATCTTCGAGTTTTTAGTTGCCCGCGCTGGCACGCTCCGTGCGTTGTCCACCTCGCTATTTAATATCGATACTACCCGGCGATTTGCGAATCGACGAAGCCGTTGAGCGCACTTATTGTGGCATTTCCGGTGGACGCACGGATTCCCTACCGATAGCCCAAAGACCACCCTCGCGCCAGCGACCCAGGTGAGTCCGCATGACCTTGAATTTATAATCGAATTCCGTTATCCGCGGTTAAAACGTGGGCTTATTCCTTTTTCGCATTGGGAGAAGGTGGTCGAAGTTCGGATGACGGGAATTATAAATTTTCGGGAACTACTCGCCTCTTTTATCATTGACCATTATAATATCAACAGGTATTTTTTATTAATGAAACTCTCGATAATTCTATTTGTTTTTGTTCCGACCTTGTGTCTTTGCGCTCGAGTTCCGGTAGTTATCGAGACTGGCGGAAAAGAGCTACCGGATTTTAAGGATAAGGTGGAGCGAGCTGTCGGGAGTTTCTCGGAGAGGTTTTCGGTTCGTGCGTCGGAAATCGACACAATTCGTATCGTGGTAACATATACACGCGCCGAATTCGAGGAAGCGACATCCGGCGCTATTCCCGACTGGGGCGTCGGCGCGGCGATTCCGGCGCGAAACGAAATTGTGGTTCTGTTTAGCGAAAGCAGCAAATCTCCCAGGGCTGTGGAGTTGATAGCGCACGAACTCGGCCATATCGTTTTGTATAAAGCGACCGGCGAGGTTCGCGTTCCGCGCTGGTTCGACGAGGGTTTCGCGCAGTGGGTCTCCGGCGGGATGGATTTCCAGCAGTCGAGCCGAATCGCGTTGGCGAATCTACTCGGCGAAAATCTGAATCTGAGGGAATTGGAGGACCTTAACTCGTGGGATTCGGAACGCGCGAATCTTGCTTACGCCGAAAGCCGTGCGGCATTCGAGTTTTTGATAGAGATTTTACCTGACAACGGCCCCGAAAAGCTAATCGAGTTAATCCGTAAAAACGGTGGTTTCGATAAGGGCATCGAAGCTGCTTCGGGTCTGTCGCTGACCGAGTTCTATATTCTCTGGGCGAACGAACGCAGCGGAAGGTTCGGCTGGAGCTTACTTCTCGCCGACTGGCGCGTTTCTTTTTCGATAATAACGTTACTCTTTTTGGTTCTCGGCGGAATTAAACTCGCCCGGATAAGGATGGCCAACCGTAAATCCGAAATTCGTGATGAAGAAATTCAGGCATAAAATAGAGAATATCGCTATCGCGATTCTGCTTTTCGTTATCCGGATTTTGCCCTACCGTTGCGCCGTCGGATTGGGTGGAATTATCGGCGGCCTTATTTGGCGGCTCGGCATCAGGCGAAAAGTGTCGCGTTTTAATCTCGAACTCTGTCTGCCGGAAATAACCGGTAAAGATGCCGACCGTCTTCTCGCGGAAAGCTATCGCAATTTCTGCAGAAGTATGGTCGAGTTCGCGCTATTGCCGAAACTCAAAGGTAAAACACTGGATTACGTCGAGTTCGATGGTCTCGAACAGGCTATAGAATCCGCAAAATCAGGCACAGGGATGCTCCTCGTAACCGGCCATTTTGGAAGCTGGGAGTTTCTCGGCGCGGCTCTGCGTGAGGCCGGCTTGCCACTCGATTTTCTCGTAGGCGAGCAGACCAATCGCGCCGTCGATAGTTTGATTAACGGCATCCGCGAGAGTATGGGTATTGGGATTATCCATATGGGCGTCGCCGCGAGAGGGGTGATAAAATCCATCCGCTCGGGTCGGGCAGTAGCTATGCTCTCCGACCAGGACGCCGGGAAAAGTCCCATTATCGTCCGGTTTTTTGGCCATCCAGCGGCGACGCCCGGCGGAATCGGCGCTTTCGCGTTAAAGCTGAAATGCCCTATCGTCGTCGGCGGGATTGTCCGCGAAGGTAAATCCACGAAACACAAGGTCTTCGTCGAGTTCCTCGAGCCGGATTACGATTCGCTACCGTCGGGCAAGGGGGATGCTATCCGCCAGATAACCCAGCTTTATACCGACCGTATCGAGTATTATGTTCGTGAATACCCACAGATGTATTTCTGGGCGCACCGCCGTTTCAAAAGCACGGTTAAATACCCGGCCTAGCGAACTGGTGTCGAGAAACCTCTTCTTTTTTCAACGCTAAAATTTCCTTGCAATAATCGCTACTGCGTTTTATATCTTTTCGAAACTGGAGGAAATTATGTCTATATTCATCGTCATCGGTTCGGTAGCCCTGTTCGTTCTCGGCTATATCTTTTACGGTCGCTATGTTGCGCGGCGTTTAGGTATCGACGCTTCGCGGGAAACGCCCGCACACACACTACGCGATGGTATCGACTACGAACCTGCGAAAAAGCCGGTTCTGCTCGGTCACCATTTCGCTTCTATCGCAGGCGCTGCGCCGATTATCGGGCCGATAACCGCCGCCGTTTTCGGCTGGGTTCCGGTATTGTTGTGGATAGTTTTCGGCGGGATATTTATCGGTGCGGTCCACGATTTCGGTTCGCTGGTGGCCTCGGTGAGGCACCGCGGACGTTCTATCGGCGAGGTTATCGAGGACGAAATCGGCCACACCGGTAAAACGATGTTTTTGATATTCTCGTGGCTGACGCTCGTTCTGGTTGTAGCCGTTTTCGCTGTCGTTGTCGCTAAATCTTTCGTGTCCGTGCCGCAGGCCGCTACGGCGTCGGTGCTGTTTCTCGTCGTCGCGCTGGTCTGGGGCGGAGTCCGGAAGAAGAATATCGCGGTCGCGACCGTTATCGGGATAATATTTATGGCAGGCGCGCTCGTCGCCGGAATGTATTTCCCGGTCGTTCTCGGCCACAACACATGGCTGATATTGATTTTCATCTATGTCTTTTTCGCGAGTGTCGCGCCGGTGGGATTGCTTCTTCGCCCGAGAGATTATCTGAATGCATACTTGCTCTACGCCGCGCTTTTGCTCGGTTTTGTGGGGATAATCTACTCGATGCCGCATATTCAGATGCCCGCGTTCACTGGTTTTGTCGCGCCCAAACTTGGGCCGATGTTCCCTATATTATTCGTTACGGTGGCTTGTGGCGCGATTTCCGGTTTCCATTCGCTTGTAGCCTCTGGGACAGTCGCCAAACAGCTCGACAAGGAGACGGACGCGAAGGTTATCGGTTTCGGTGCGATGCTTATCGAGAGCTTTCTGGCGGTAGTCGCGCTTATCGCGGCTATAACGATGACGCACTCGGAGTATATCAAAATCCTCGGCGAGGGCGGCCCCGTCGCGGTTTTCAGCAAAGGTATAGGCGCGTTCGTCGGGAAAACGGGTATCCCGGAAAGCGGCGCGGTGGCGTTTCTCGCGCTGGCCGTTTCGGCGTTCGCGCTGACCAGCCTCGATACTGCGACAAGAATCGGTCGGTTTATGTTTCAGGAGTTTTTCTCGCGCCGCGAACGGAAAACGCTTCTCGGCAAAAACCGCTATATCGCCACAGTCGCGACAGTCGCAGGCGCAGCGATACTCGCGTTCACCGGCAGCTACTCGGCGATATGGCCGATTTTCGGCACCGCAAACCAGCTTATGGCCGCGCTCGCCCTACTGACAATCTCGGTCTGGCTGATTAATCGGGGCAAAAGACCGCTGTTCACGCTTATCCCGATGGTGCTGATGATGGCGATTACGCTTACCGCGCTGGTTACCATTATGTATACAAATTTTGCGCGGACGCACAACTGGCTGCTGGGGATAATCGGACTGCTGCTCTTTGCGGTCGCGGTTTTCCTCGTTATTTACGCCTGGGGAAGAATACGTAAAACGACGAAAAAGCTATCCGGTTAAACGAGTCGATAAAGAGATGTATAGTGTAACCCTTGTCGGTCGATTTTTATAATCGACAACACTCAAATTTGCCGGAATCCGAAGGCCTTTATTCCAAAGATAGAGAAAATATGAAACGCATCATTCGGATTTCTTTGATTTTATTCACTGTCCTATTTGCGCGCGAGGTTACGTTCCGATATTCGCCTAATATCGCCGCGCGGACGGTCAATCTCGCGGGAACGTTCAATAGCTGGAGCAGTGACGCCACACCGATGTCCGATACCGACGGCGACGGCACGTGGGAGATTACGCTCGATTTGCCCGATGGCGAATATCAGTATAAATTTGTAGTCGACGGCGACGTTTGGGTTCAGGACCCGGGCAATCCGAAAGG
>QNEE01000086.1 GCA_003645085.1 bacterium
CACCACCACCGGCACCGCTTAAATACCCATCTTCATTGCCAATACAGAAAAGGCCGCCGCACTCGAGGTCCTGATGGCAACCGCCGTTGCCGCCGGTTCCGCCGGCGTTGCCACCACCCGTGTAACTACCAGCCGAGCCTCCACCCCCACCCCCTGCGTTCGTATGGGAACTGGAACCGGAACTCCCTCGAGCATAGCTTCCACCCGTGCCACCAGGTCCGCCAGAAGCGCCTTTGCCGGTAGCGTCTATCGAACCATAGATATTTATCGTATTGGCGTAAACTGTAAACGTATGGCAAATAGCGCCGACCTTGGCGGTTACGCCTGCATTGACCTGGAAGGTGTTTATATTAGTATGGGTGCCGCCGACGTTCGTGTTGGAGCTTATCGTCCAGTTGGCGCCGCCGTGGTCGGTCGTTCCGCAAGATAGGGAGGTGTAATTTACCGTGAGATACGGGCGATAGGATGCGTTTAAGAAACCATACCAATAAACATAATACGAATTCGAAGCATCGGTTTCTCTCACTCCCGTTCCGAACCAATATGAAAGTAACTGCTCTTCTAACGCCGTCCTCGCGGACGTGTTCAAAGCGTAGGTCTTCCAGCCGGTAGGTTCGCCCGAACCCCACGCTTGATATAAAAACTGCGTTCCGCTTGTGCAGGAGGTTCTGTATGCCGAGCAATTCCACACTCTCTGGCTCATTCTCTTAAGTTCCCAATATGGCCAGTTTCGAGCGTAGCAATACGCCGACCAAGAAACGGAATTGATAGTCGAACCATCGGCAATCGAGCTGATATTGAAAAACATCCAGCCGAGGTTCTCGTCATTTCCTGTCGCTTTAACAGCATCGCCGCACGCGCTTTCACCACAATAGCAGGATGACCCCTCGGAATAACCGGAGGAAGTGCCGTCTGCCGGGGACGAATAAATATAACAGGTAACGGTCGGGTCGATATTAACAGGATAGATGCGGTCTTCGCTGGTTAGCCAGTCGAACGGGACGAGAGTTGTCAAAATATATTTATCGTCGCGTTTTTCGAGCCTGAAATCGCCGGTAATTTGTTCGACCTTAATCTCATCGTGCGCACCTTTAGGGTCGTCGGGATGAGGTATTACTCGCTCATTGACCTCTCTTATAGTCGGTAGCAGTATCTCGTAAAGTATTTCGCCATTCACCGATATTATTCTCAGGAATTTACAGCGACCAAGACAGGAAAGATTCTCGACCACAACGTTGCAGTCGTCCGGGATAATCAGTTCTTGGTCGATGGCGAGGAATTTCGTATTCGCGGGGGCGGAACTCCACTCCTCGGGCATACTTTCGAGCAGAAGGTCGTGTTGGAAACCTATCCAGGTCAAGTCGATTTTTTCGCGCCCGACACCAAGAATACCGTCAAACACTAATTTCCCGTTATCGAGAGCGCCGGAACGTTCCGGTATTTCGTATAACGACAGCGTATTCCCCGACTCGTCTTCGAATCGGATATTCTTGAAATAACTAAATCGGATTTCAGCTTCAGGTTTTGTAATCGTATAATAATCGGTGCTATTTTTCGGGAATCTCGTCGAGAATACGTTCTCGCGGGATACGACCGCCGCACCTTCGTCTGTGAATTCGGTCGAGATGTCCTGCCATGCGCCGTCTTCATCCTGATAATGAATCGGTCCGCCGCAAATAACGGCCGTGTATGAGCCGTCCGGCTGAAGGAAGGTTTTTGTAACGGCGTTTCGTTTTTCGACTATTTCATCTTCCGGTTGGAATCGCTCGAACATCCCGCCTTTACGCCACTCGTCGGTGTCGCCGCTGGACATACGGCCCACCGGAATTGACACGGAGAGAACTTCTTTTTTACCAGTAGGCCGCGGATTTGCTTCCTTAAAACCCGGTGGGATTATTACCGGGTCCAAGGGAACGTAAGATTCGTCAGCGGGCGCGACGGTTTTGTTCGGTAAATCGCTTGAAAACTCGCTCGCGGAATCAGGATGGTTGCTGCAGCAATCTGCTTGTTGCAGGTCTGTAGCGCGGGATATATGTTCGGGTAATACAGGATTGGCGGGATTTCCATAAATCGCCAAAGGGATTATGGATATGATAAGAAATGTAATAAAACACTCGCATCGTTTCATATTCACTCCAATTGCAAATTTGTTATTATTTTTCTTAATTATTTATAATATAATAATAACTAATCTCAAAACAAGGCTAAATTCGAGGTTCCACTTTTGTGCTTTTAAATTGAATTTATGTTATCCGGGAAAGGCTAGATTTTGAATTCCGAACAAGTCAGTTATTTCAGATAAACCACGCATTTTGTAACCGATTCGTTCGCCGTATTAATTCTAATTAGATATATACACGAGCCGAAAGATTCGTCCGGTCGCGATATCGGGGGCGTCGGCTGCCGGCCGGCCGTTTATGTCGCAAAGCAGACTACGGTCATCGGGAGGAATGTAATCGCGATATAAACCCTCATTCCGCCTCTATCGTAACATACCCGCCGTAAATATGGCAGGCGTCGGCCATACCGGCATCCTCGTGAACCATTATAACAAGATAATTGTTGTCCGTAGATACCACTTCAGTTATGGCGAATTCTGTGTTCGTCGTCCCTGTGCCCCGTGACTCCGACGCCGTATCGTCGATATAGCCCTCATACACGTTGACCGTTTCGCCGGAATAATAAGCGTTAACGCAAACATGTGTAGCCTTGTAACCCGTCGGAATAGGAATTGTCGCGACGCCGTAGACACCGTACGAGTCTTTATAGAAATGCCCTCCGTTCCCGAGGATTCCAAACTCGCCGTCATAGGCGTCCGGCATAAAGTCGGATGGTAGTATTTTTATGCGCGTCGTCGAACCGTGCCAGCCGTCGCTTTCGCTGCCACTAGAATGCATAAAAGTCAATCGAATATCCGCGCGGTGGGCCGTCGCAGTAAAAGAGGAGGGGTATCCCGAATCGTGATAGCCGTAATTCTGGAGATTCGACCCCTGCGATGTTCGCCCGAACGACGGGTAACTTGTCGAATACGACCCTCCCCATTGGAACGTAATGAGCAGGTTATCCGACGTCCAATCGAACGGCGTCGAAAGAGTGAATGTATGCCAGCCGGGCGTGTCGAACGCGACCGACCCACTCCAGATAAGCGTTCCGGTGCCGTCCCATGTTGTCCCGATAGTCGTCAGCGGCGATTCCTTCATCCGTATTTCGACATTCGTAAAATTTTGCGAATTTGCCGAAACAACGAATACCGCCAGCTTCTCGATAGTCCCGCCGTCGCAACTGTCCAACTCGCTTCTTAAAATCAATGTCATACTGCGCGAGTAGTTATAAAAACCGTAAAAGGGATAAAGAGATGTCGACGATTCCGCGGAACCAAATTCCATATTCCCGGAACAGGTTCCCGCGGGGCCAGAAGAGCCTGACGCCGCAATTGTAATTGTATCTCCCGCTTGCGATAGAGTTACGTTCGAGCCGGCTTTCAAAGTAACGTCGCCAGTAAGCCATGGTTCGGTATTCGCTCTTATACCCGTAACACCATCAGCACCTGCAGCATCTAGGTCGACCCACGAAGTGCCGTTATACCCCTGGAAATGGACACCGTTCCATTGTATCGCACCGTTATGATTGCCGAGAGCCGGACCGATTTGCACCGCTCCGCTGACCTGCAGTTTTTCCTCGGGCATACTCGTCCCGATACCGACATTACCGGTTGGCAGCGAATACATATCGATACCGGAAACCTGCCAATCGCCGTCGGCTCCACCTCCACCGACCACGCTATCGGCGATAGTTGCGCGGAAAGCGTAAGGACTCGTGTTTAGCATCACCCTCGGAACGAGGACATCACCTTCGACCTCTATCTCTAACCAATAAGTTGTATCAAAGGGAAGGTCTATCGGGTTTATCGAACCGAGCACAACATCGAAAAGCCCTTTGATAATAGCGACCTCGTTGTCGCCGTCGTGGACTTCAGTCCACAACGCAGACCCTGCTATAACCGTATCGAATATACTGAAAGTCATTGGGAGCGTGTCGTTTATACCGACACCGGTATGCGAGGTTAGTTTGCCTTGATAATTCATCACGGAAGGCACAAAAGCATATAATGATGCAATAGAATAAATGAAGAGTAAAATTATCGGAAATGCGTGGTTCTTCATCGTCTCTCCAGGTTGGAATAATATGTGTTTTAAAGATTTAGTTTTATATATATCTCGCTAGCGGCTCGCCGATAGCTATCCCCGTTTCATCCAGTAAACGATACGCTTCTTCGAGTCGGAAACCGACTTCCTCCGGTTTATGCGCATCGCTACCGACCGAGTTTACCGTAACTCCGGCTTCTCCGGCGAGTTCCAGCAATCTTTTCGAAGGGTATATATCCGGATGTCCTTTCCGAAGAGACGCCGTATTGAGTTCTATTCCTATTCCGAGTTCGGCCATTCGGGTGAAAACCGGCGGAAATAGTCTCTCCAGTTCGCGGTCGAGAGATTCGCCGTAAAACGCACGGCCATATTTTTTGATACCGTCGATATGGGCGATAGTTGCGAAAATTCCGCTTTCGGCGAGCTTGCCCGTCGCATCGACAAATGCTCGCGCCGCTTCACCGACGCCGACCGAACGAAAATAACCCGGCGCTTCGTCCCTAGCCGTGATACCTATATTATCGATGCAGTGTATCGCACCGAGGACAAAATCCGGTTTATTCTCCGAAATAAAATCACGCGCGCGATTTTCGAAATAAGTGCCGTAACTCAACTCGAATCCTATTAACACCTCTATACGACCGGAGTATCTTTCCGCCGATGCGCGAACATCCTCGATATAAGCTTCCACGGTTTCCTCACAACAACGCCGGAGTTTCCCACCGCACCGGATATAATTATCGAGGCAATCCCGTTTCGGATTAAGGTCGATATGGGTGGTGAAACATATCGCCTGTAAATTTTTATCGAGCGCCGCCTCGATTATATTTTCGACCGGCGCCCCGGAGTCGATACTGTAAGATGGATGTAGATGAAAATCTATCAATATGAAAGAACGGGTCTATGGTTCAGGGTTCAAGTTACAGATGGGTTACATTTGCAGGGGCGGTTCACGAACCGCCCCTGTTCTAACATCGCTATTTTGCGTTCGTTATCTTATAAGCGTTATCCGCTGCGTTAGTTCTCTATCGCCGAAAACCAACCGGCAATTATACACCCCACTCGGCGATTCGCGACCAGCATCGTCGAAACCATCCCAGATTATTTCTCGGTAACCAGCGTCTATGTGGCCCTCGTAGACGGTGCAAACCTTTCGACCGAGAAGGTCGACTATCTCAAGTGTTAAATACCCGCTTGCAGGCACGCCGAATGGTATAGTCGTAGTCGCGTTAAACGGGTTCGGTCTGTTCGGATACAGCACCACGTTGCGTGGAAGCTCGATTTTAGTTTCCTCGATATCCGTGCTGAATATCTCCAGCGTGCACGCTGTCCACTCCCCATCGCTGAACGCGCAAAGCTCCTTCGCGTTCAAGATAAAAGTATAATTCACGGCGCTGTCTAGCGATACACCCGCGTCATACGAATCGAAGTATATAAGCGTGTCGTAATAATCCAGGCCGATATCCGCGACGGTAAACGTATCCGCGCCGTTTATAATCAGCGAAATACTATCCATCGCGCCGTCGCCCCAGTAATAGTATAGGTGTATCAGCGAGTCGAGAATATCGAACGACGCTTCACCCGTAACGATAATCGATTCGTCGACCGCGTATGCCCATTCGGGACGGTCGAGGTCGACCTCCCAACTGCCGCATACCGGCGCGGCCAGAGCGAAACCGTAGATGTCCACCGCGGAATCGAGACAGGCCGAAATAAGGAATCCGTCGGTCCACGGCGACCCGGGCGTGAAGCTGAGCGTTGTTCCGTCGTATTCCAGTTCCACATCGTCCAGAGTATATTCCGTCGAATTGACCGTAACGAATATACTGGAATCTACCACCGTATCCGGGTCTGTAAGCGTCCATTTTATCGGCCCGGACGCGCTGCAAATAAACCCGTGGTCGAGCCGGTCGAAAGCGGCGTAAGGGCCTTCCATAACGACATAGAACACGAAAGAAGTGTCCAGCCAGTTCGCCGGACCGACGTCTATCTTATCGCAGATTTTTACGCGGACAATCGCTGAATCTTCAAGGTCGCCACGCCAGAATTTTACGGTATCGCCCGCAACCTCTAACAATGTTTCTAATGAACCGTCCACATATACTTCGATACTATCGAGGTCGATTCCCGCATAAGTATCCTCGATAACGATTTTAATTTCAATCGAATCGTCCCCCGCCGTCTCGCCACCCTGTGGCCAGCCCCCGGAGATAAACGGCGGCGAGGTATCGACTGTATACGACCATTCGGTATGGCTCGTCCCGTCGAGTGGTGTTAACAGGCTGTCGTAGGCATTAAGCACTTCGAGTGCCACGGTATAGCCGTCGGGGAACGCCGCCGACGGGTCTATGGGTATCGTATGGAGGCTGTCGCGCGGACCATCGGTATCGAACGTAACGACCAGACCGTCGAACATAACTCTGGTGCTTTCCGGTATCATCGCGTTGCCGTCGTAAAGATAGAACACGATATCGGTATCGCCGACGCTCACATAATCGCCGTCGTCCGGCAGAACAGGATGCGCCCTCGGGCCGTGCGAGTTCATTATATACCACCAGCTAAACGGCACATCCGGGCTTGGATTGGGTATGCCATAATCGGGGTCGTCGGTAACCATACGCAAATCCATCGTAACGTAGCCGTCGGGAATATGGCTTAAACCCGCTGTCCAATCGGGCGGATTCCATATAATAGTATCCGGATTACCCACTCCGGACGATATACCCACGCGGATACCCTCGTCTGGGGCGCCGCCATGGATACCGACGCCAGACGGCTCGGTGTCGATAGTAAGCCAGAACAGGATACTCGAATCGCGGATACTTCCCAGAGCGTCCTGACAATGTATCCAGTTGACGAGCATCGAATCGGTCTGTATCGAGCTGTCCGGCGGATAGTAATCGCCGAGAGTCGGACCGGTCAGGTCGCTGAGGAACCGCCCGGAATCGGGCATCGAAGGGCAACCGTCATAATCCTCGGCCTCCGCCAATAAAAAGCGGTATATCGTGCCGTTTTCGAGTGGTATCATCGGTGTATAAATCAGTGTGTCGTTCTCGAAGGTCAGTCTCGGGTCGTCGATATGAACTCGCGTGGTGTCCGTCAGCCGGATAAAATAAAAGAATATCCTTTCCGGGTCTACCCCTGCGTCCTCGTCGTGAAGATATATCTTAATCGGCTGGAACGTATCGGAGCTTATCGCGGTCGGCGACAGCCAGAGCGGTTCGATAAGTTCGATATCCGGACCCATATATTCGGAGCCTTCGATTGTAAAGGGCATAAGCGGTGTAATGGTGAAACTATCGGTCGTCCAGGCCATTACTTGAATAGAGTCGCTTTCATCATCTACCGGCAAGTCATTAATAAATATATTCCACGAGACGAACCCGGTTCCGCTTGCAGAGAGATTCAGCGGCGAGACAGGTTTGGTTTCGGTTTCGCCGGCGGCTAAAGTGCAATGAGACGCATATGCCAGGTCCAATGTCGCGTATATCTCGTTCACCGCCGTATCGTTATTCGTAACCGCAACCGCGAGGCTAAACGGATTCGGAAGCAGGTTACAGTTGGATACCACGAGGTTTCTCGGGAACGTTAATCTCATCCCGTAGATGCCCTCGATAGAGGCTGCGCTGTCCGAAAGACCGTAACTCGTCTGGACTATTCTGGTGCTATCGGGCATTAGAGTATCCGGGAACCACCACATAAGAACGGCGGAATCGGTATAAGGCAACGCCGGCCAGGCTGTGGGTTCCCAGAAGGTTTCGAGTATGGTGCCGTTTTGCCCAAAACCGATTCTATCGGGTTCTGTATTGGGCGGCATAGAAAGAACGCTTTTGGCAACCAGACCGAGTGTATCGTCGGGCGGAGGATATTCATACGCCACCCAGAACGGCGGCAAATCCCAGCCATGACCCGGGTCGGGGAGAATCCTTGCGGTATCGCTCAAAGGAATACCCGGTCCCCAAATAAGCGGAACGTCGTTCGATGCGATTTTCGTATCCAGATAAAGAAGAACACCGACATCCTTAATCTCGCTGCTACCGTTATAGACTATCCATTTCATCGCGACAGTGCCGCTCCCGCCGCTTTCTTGCGGTTGGAGTATCTGGGTTATTCGGATATCGTCGTTTCCGTGCGGGTCGCCGTCGATTAGCCATTCCGTCTTAAGCCACCAATTCACAATGTCCTGTTCGGTAGAAGCGATTCTGTGGTATTGGAGGTCCACCGCGCTGTCCGGATAAATAAAAGGTAGCATACTATTAACTGTATATAAAGTCCCGTTTATAAGAAAACCTATATATGCGCCGCCGGGACTCGTATCGCGGTAATTACTATATAGCAATTCTCTAACATCTGGATAAGCCGGTGGATTGGGCGGAACACCGATGCTGAAAAGGCCGTTCGCGTCTGCGCCGACTCCGATATGCGCCGAATCGGGGTCGGTATGGCTGTCGAGATAAAGCGCCAAACAGCTCCCTGTTAAGATAATCAACGAAAGAAACAGAACCAGGTTTTTCATAACGCCTCCTGTGGGTTTAGGTTCTTAAAGTTTCATCAAAATCGAAGATAGATACTCCTGGGAAATAGCCGGTAAATGTCATTCCGAGGAGCGAAACGACGAGAAATCTCTCGAATGACAACGAATTAAGATTTCTCGCTTCGTCCTACGGGCTTCCTTCGTCGCTCGAAATGATAAAAAATCTCAATTTTGCAAGGTTCATTTGAAGATATAGTTCAGATACCTCTAATCATCTATCACCCTTGTTTCGTTGTTACTATAATTCTCAAAAACGCCGGGCGCGTTTCATTGCCTGTTTGTATCCTCGTCTCGACTTTTTCAAACATAAGTATTTCCTCGAACCGCCTGACCTGCGCCCCGGACGGGATATTCACGGTTACTGGAAACGGTCCTCCCCCTTCGTCGGCGCCGGGAATAACGACAGTATCCGGATATTCTATCCATCCCGGTTCGGAAAGCCTCGGGAAACCGGGCGTGCCGAGAATCGTCAACCTGGCGACATCCGATTCCGGGTCGAGGCGTTTGACCGTGTAAAGCCCCGACATATCCCGGCCCTGGAAAAGAGTTACTACTTTGGTGATTTCCTCACCCGGTAAAATCTCCAGAAACTCGAGTTTACTCGGAACGGCTACTATCTCTTCAGGAGCGCAAATAGGAACGACTCCCGATTTCGCCTCGGTTTCTATTCTGAAAAGTAAATACGCGCCCACCTGTATTTGCGCACCGCGCCCGGGTATCGAAATTGGAGTAACGGGAATCCCCAGAAGCCAATGATGGTTGTAGAGACCGTCTTCGGCGGGAATCTCCAGCCACATACGAACCTCGCCGACCTCCCCTTCGCGAACCTCGAGCGTTTCCTTTTCGAGGATAAACCATTCCGGTTCGGGGAAATCGTAAAAGCCGGTGGCTTTCGTTCCGCCCTCGCTGGCTTTTTCGGGATAAAGATTATATGCAATATCTTTTTCCGCCGGGCCTATCTTGATACTTTGCATCCGCCGCTCGTAAAAATCATACAGGTCTCCGACCGGGGCGTCTTGAAGCAGAATAGTCCCTGGCCTTATGCTGATTCCCGCCGCGAAAATCAGGGTGATGCAAAGCGCCAACATAGCGATAATAGCCCGTTTACGATTCAAGATAGTCCTCCCGATAGAATTATTATTCTAATTTATTTGTTTTGCAAGGTTAATGCAAGAAATTTCGAGGGATTTCGAAAAAAAATACGCCTTTGCGTAATTATCGGAACGCAGATACACAGCGCGCAATACGCCGTGGGTTGTATTCGAGTTTCCAAAATTACGACTTCTATCACAATTTCAGTTCTGGGCAGCGCATTTTTTGCAGATAAATTATCCGGGTATAATTTCCGGTAAGACCAATATCGCGTAAAACAGTTGACAATATAATCGAACATACTTAAATTACAAAATTACAAATACTATTTTGGATAATTATGCGCGAGATTTCGACAAAAGCAGCGGTCGTAATGATAATCGTCCTCTTCATTATAGGAGTGGGCGTTAGCGCGTTGTTATACGATTTGCGCGGAAGGCTTCCAGAAATCGATGTTGCGCCTCCGTTAAAAATCGGTTTTGGTGTAGCGGTTTTTTTACTGGCTCTTTTTCTATATACCGAGCACAAATTCGACCCGGTCGTCTGGATAAGAGGTCTTATCGTTATCCTGTTTTTCTGGGTGCTTTTAGCTGCCGGGAACGGAGTCGTGTTTTTCATATTTTTGAATCGCGAAGGCCAGGTGTTTATGGAGTCTTTCGCTAAGGCGTTATTGAACTATACTCCGACCTTCGTATTTCAGGTAATTCTCGCGCCTTGCCTCGCCTATCCGATACTCGTCCATTCGGAAACACATATCGACGAGAACAAACTTCTGTCATTGCCGGATATTCATCCGGTCGAGCCGCCGGTGCCTAAAAAAAGAGCTATTGTCGAGCCTTCTAAGGAATTAAAAAAAGAATCGACCAGGCCGCGCGAGGTTCGAAGCGAGGAATTTCCGGGCACAAAATCCTCTCCCCAAAAGGGCACCGCACAACATCCTATCTCCGAAGAAGATGAGATGAGTTTCGAGGCGTATCTCGCGTGGGAGCGGGCAAAAAAGGGCGGCAAAGCCGACGAATCGGCGGGTAAACCCGAAATCGAATCCGTTCAAAAA
>QNEE01000087.1 GCA_003645085.1 bacterium
TAATATATATTGTTCCGCGAACAACGAACTGCGAACAACGACTATGTCAGAACACAAAGACTTTATCCGCGAGATAATCGACGAGGACAACCGCACAGGCAAATTCGACGGGCGCGTCCACACGCGGTTCCCGCCGGAACCGAACGGCTATCTGCATATCGGCCACGCCAAGGCGATTCTGCTGAGCTACGGTATCGCGCAGGACTACGGTGGCAAATTCAATCTCCGTTTCGACGACACGAACCCGTGCAAGGAGGAGCAGGAGTTCGTCGATTCGATAATCGAGGATATCCGCTGGCTCGGCGCCGACTGGGAGGACCGGTTGTTTTTTGCGTCGGACTATTTCGACCAACTCTACGAGTGGGCCGAGCGGCTCATCGAAAAGGGACTGGCCTACGTCTGCGACCTCTCCGCCGACGAGATGCGCGAATATCGAGGCACGCTGACCGAGCCGGGCAAGAACAGCCCGTTCCGCGATAGGTCGGTCGAGGAGAACCTCGATTTGTTCCGCCGGATGAAAGCGGGTGAATTCCCCGACGGCGCGAAAACGCTTCGGGCGAAAATCGATATGGCCGCACCGAATATCAATCTGCGCGACCCGGTGATGTATCGAATCCTGCACGCAGAGCACCATCGCACGGGGGACAAATGGTGTATCTACCCGAGCTACGACTGGACACACGGTCAGTCGGACTCCATCGAGGGTATCACGCACTCGATTTGCACACTGGAGTTCGAGGACCATAGACCGCTCTACGACTGGTTCCTCGAGGCGCTCGAGGTCTATCACCCGCGACAAATCGAATTCGCGCGACTCAACCTGAGCCACACGGTAATGAGCAAGCGCAAGCTGCTTGGGCTTGTCGAATCAGGAGTTGTCGACGGCTGGGACGACCCACGAATGCCGACGCTCTCGGCGATGCGCAGGCGCGGCTATCCGCCCGAGGCTATCCGCGATTTCTGCGCACATATCGGTGTATCGAAAGCTGATAATCTAGTCGATATAGCCCTGCTGGAATACTACGTCCGAGACCGGTTGAACAAAACCGCGCCGCGCGTGATGGCGGTGCTGAACCCGCTAAAACTAATTATCGATAATTATCCCGATGGCAAGGTCGAATGGCTCGACGCCGAGAATAACCCAGAGGACGAATCTGCGGGGACACGCAAAATACCGTTTTCACGCGAGATTTATATCGAACGCGACGACTTTATGGAAAACCCGCCGAAGAAGTTCTTCCGGCTGTATCCCGGAAACGAGGTCAGGTTAAAACACGCGTATTACGTAACCTGCACCGATGTCGTGAAGGACGCCGCCGGGGAAATTGTCGAACTGCATTGCGAATACGACCCGAAATCGCGCGGCGGCTGGAACCCAGAAAAGGGCACAATTAAAGGGACGCTGCACTTCGTCTCGGCGGCGCACGCAATCCCTGCGGAAATCCGGCTATACGAGAAACTTATCACAGTCGCCGACCCATCGAACACGAGGAAGGGCAAAAGCCATCTCGATTATCTCAACCCGAACTCCTTGAAAATCCTGACAAATTGCCTCGTCGAGCCGGGGCTTGCCGAATGCTCACCGGGGGATATTTTTCAGTTTATGCGGAAAGGCTATTTCTGCGCGGACAAAAACTCGACGAAGGACCGGCTGGTATTCAACCGCACGGTAACGCTGAGGGATACGTGGAAGAAGATAAGAGAGAAGGCAGGCAATAGGGGTTAGGGTAATGTTGTATTCCGCTATTGCTTCGTCGCTACGCCCCTCGCAATGAAAGGTTAATTCCCTGTTTTCGCCAAAAATCAGCAATCTCGAGTTTATAATTATGGGTTTGCTCGACCCGATTACAAAGGGGGAACCGATTGATAAACTCATACCATCTTGATTTCTTTGTAATTACAAAACGGGCGTTCACGAACTGTCCTATACGGATTGAAGACTTTTTATACAAAAGTAGACAATCTCAATTGCCGATAGAACGCGGGCTCCTCCCGACAACTACCGCGTGGATTATCGAAGCGATATAAATTATTACCGTAATCCCAAGAAAAACCAATATCCCCGTTATATGCATAACCTCTCGCGGGTCCGGTACTGCCGTGTTGGCATCGATGTTTAAAACCATATCTATATAATTAATATATCCTGTAACGACAAGATAAAGACCCGAAGCCATCGAAATAAGCGAACTCACAAGAAAAGCCCATCCGCTTCCTTTTTTACCCATCGTTATCTGGCCGAGCCCCGGAACGATAACCGAGAAAACCCACCGTGGAAACTGTTTCGGCTTCCTTTCGCGCGGATTTTCAGCCCCCGAATAATATTCGTTAAGTTCAATGTCTTGCTTGCTTTTTAATTCCATATTTCATATAATAATAAAGATATGAAGCCCGGTCAATTGCAAATATGCCTGATACTGGTATTCTCCATCTCCGTTTTTGCGGGTGATATTGTTTCTATCGACCCGGTCGGTTGCACGAGTAGCGCCGGAAGATTATTCTGGTCGGACGACGGCGCCACGCTTCTTGCAACCTCCCGCTCCGGCGACGGCTTGTGGCTTGTTGATATTATATCGGGGGAGATAAAAGAGATAGAACTCGAAGGCGTCCGCGGAAAAAACGCCTTTGTTTCGCACGGTAGAGTTTCTGCTAAAACTATTACACCGGAAGGCCAGCGACCGGTGATTTATAATATCGAAACCGGTGAGGCAATATATCTCGCGGAACCATCCCCATCGGCGGGAACCGCCATAATCGTCGGCGATTATTACGCCTGCACCGTCGATGAGAACCTTCTTATATTCGATATAGATTTAGAACTCGTCGACCGCGTTTTTATTCCCGGAATCCCACATAGAATAAGACCGTTCGGCAATTCTATTTTATGGTCGGATGCGAATGGCCGCGTTTTCTCGTTCGAAATCGAAACGGGCTCTATCGAATCGTATCCGTTACCGATACCGCTGTGGAACCCCGTATGCAGCGATAGCACCATTTACGCTGAATCCTCCAATAGCGGCGTTTATATGTATTCTGACGGCTATTGGTTCCCTCTCGGCGAAGGCTTGAGCCCGGTTCCGGTAAGAAACGGCATTATAGTAACCCGCGCGGTTACCGAAGGTAAAACGCTCGTGTCCTCCGAGCTTTATCTCTTGAATGACAATTCCGAACGCAAAATCACCGGCACAAGTCTCCTTATCGGCTATCCGGCGATTTCCCAATCAGCAGAAAAAATAGCCTTTGTCGACCTCTCCACAGGAGATATACATATTGCCGATTTTAATGGGACGCAAATTTTCGGCGACCGGGTAATCGTCCCCGGAAGCTCCTTTAATATCGAAATCCCCGAAAGACCGAGGCCCGCAGAACCGATGGTCAATCTCTACTGCCCGTATATACATCAGATTTACGACACCCCCGACTGGTTTCCCGGCAACTGGTCGTGTGGCCCGACGAGCTGTATGATGGCGCAGAAAAAATACTCGATTCTCCCGAACCACGATATCACCTGCTCCTCGCCGTATTCGCACACGAGCACCCACGGCTGGTATATCCCGAATCTCTATAGCTTCAACGGTTACACTTACGACGGCTGGGGCGAGTGTCCATCTCCGGTCGATAGCTGCCAGGGCGCGCACGGTTTCATTTCCCCGACCGGCGGTGCCTGGTGGGACCTGATGCGGCAGTGGCTCGAACAGACATTAATCCCGAGCGGCATCGACTACGACCCGACCTGGACCGACCTTATCGCAGAAATCGATGCCGGATACATCATTGTAACAAGCTCCACTTTCCTCGGAAGCTATGGCCATATTACCGTCATCAAAGGTTACAACCCCGACCACAGCTATATCTCGAACGACCCCTACGGCAACGCGAACACAAGCCCATGGCTCGGCTACGACGGCGCGGATGTCACCTACGATTGGATGGGCTACGACAACGGCCATCACGACCCGGAGGTTCGCGGATTTATTTATGTCCATAGAAGCGGCTCGGAGGCCGACACTATCGTCGATGACTTAAGCTCGGGCTTTGTCAAATATGGCGACCCGGTTTTCTGGCACGGCGCCGATATCGGTTTCGATTCCCATATGTGGTGGACATATTCCACAAACGCGACCGATACCACCGACGACACCTGCTATACGACATGGACTCCCGTTCTACCCGACCGCAGGAATTATGAGGTCTTTACCTTTATCCCTAATAGCAACGCCGTCGCGAGCGCTAAATACCGGGTTTACCACGACCGTGGCGTTACCGAAACGGTTATTCGGCAGGCCGATTATTTCGACGAGTGGGTCAGCCTCGGGACGTTCTCCTGCGAAGCCGGCCAGGGCAGTCGCGTATATCTGGGTGACGGCACCGGAGTGTCCGGCGAGAGAATCGGGTTCGACGCTATATGGTGGTCCGACCGAGGCGCGCTGCCGTCACCAGATACTCTCGTGTCGCTCTTCTCCGACGGTTTCCGATGGGGCGGCCCGATTAAATGGCGCCGCATAGTCTCCGGCGGAACCGAAGGAACCTATTACTGGACAGCAAGCATATCGAGTCCCGATGTCAACTCTGGAATATGGGTTCCCGGTTTACCGGCTGACGGCGATTATGATATTTACACCTTTATCCCGTCCGGGGAATCAGAAGCTGAAGTCGAATACAGGATAGGACACTCCGCGGGAGAGACTGTTATCTCGATAGACCAGTCGGCTTACTCCGACGAGTGGGCGCACCTCGGGAGGTTCAACTTCACCGTTTCCGGTTCGAGCTTCGTCTATCTCGGCGATTCGACCGGCTCCAGCGGCAACCATATCGCCTACGACGCCGTCGTGTGGCGCTCCGAACCTATGGCTATCGCCGAAACCGAAAAACCGGCGGAATTAGGTTTCCACGTCTTTCCGAATCCGTTTAATTCTTCGGTAACAATTTCTATCTACCGAAGCGAATCGGCGGAGCCGTTGACCACAACCATCTCCGGTAGGGGCGTCGGCGCGACCGAACGGTCGCAAGGGCAGGTCGAAATCGCTATCTACGATATAAATGGCCGACTCGTGGCCGACCTGCCCTTCACCCGCACTGAATCCGGCGAAAATCTCGCCTATGGTGAAGACCGTGATACGGATTCAGTGCGGGAGCCGACGCCCCTGATATGGCGTCCAGACAAATCGATGCCATCTGGGACGTATCTAATAAAATTGAAAATCGGAGATTATATTCTATTAAAACGGATAGTATATCTAAAATAAACGAGTGTATTCACGCAAAAATCGGTTCTGAATACTTGACCTACGAATCTTTTTTTATATAATGTAAGGCATAATATAAATCTAAATTTTCAACTCGAAATTACTGAAAAAAGAACTGTATTCGATGTGAGGAATCCAGAAACCGAAATACATAATCACTTCGACGACTTATATCGACGCGTGCGGTGTGGATTCTATCTTTTGTATCCTATTCCATTGAAATTAACGGTCCTAATCTAACATATATTATAAGTATTATTTTGCTGAAACTGACGACAATACTAATAACGCTGATTATTCTCATCTCCTCGAGTTTAGGCGGAGAAAACTGGTGGCGTATCCGCTTCGGATTATATACCGCCGATTCGTTATATACCGACGATTGGAACTACGCCGGTGCTATGCTCGGAGCGAGCGACGGTCACGATGTATATGATTTCGAGAAATTCTATCCGCCGACGCCGCAGTATGCTATTCTCTTCTTCCCGCATCGCGAACCGGCCGAACCGGATTATTGGCCTGCGCCCTATAACCGCGATTACGCCTCCGATATCCGTGCGCCGCTGACCACAAAGGATATCTGGTATATGAAACTCGCGCTGGTCTATACATATTCGAGAACCGTAACTATCTGGTGGGATGAACTCGATAGCATCCCCGCGGACTACCTTCCGATTCTTATATCCCCGGCAGGCGACAGCATAAACCTTTTTGTCGAGGATAGCTATACCGGCGTATTCCCACCCGGAGTCCAGCGATGGCAACTTAGTGTCGAGCCGGACTATTACGACCGAATATCCGTTTATCCAGACGGCGATATAGTCCGTGTCGGCGAAACCCGCCAATTCCGCGCGTATCTCCACCATGGCCCGGATTCATTACGCATTACCCTCGTGGGGTGGGAATACCACGGCACCGGAGGGACTATCGACGATAACGGCCTTTTCGAGGCCACATTCCCCGGC
Source organism: bacterium (assembly GCA_003645085.1). GTDB lineage: Bacteria > UBP14 > UBA6098 > UBA6098 > UBA6098 > QNEE01. Next base: position 6,212 of record QNEE01000087.1, read on the forward strand.
GGCGGATATATCGTGGCCAACATCGGCGGCGTCCGCGACTCCTCGGAAATTACCGTTAACCCCGGCGGGACATTTTTCGATATTACCGTCCACGAAGGCTGGAACCTTATATCGCTTCCGGCGACACCAAGTAGCAACTATGCCGAAGACATCTTCCCGGGAGCTACTTACTATATTTATACCTTCGACCCGGTAATTCACGATTATATTATCGTCGATACACTATCCGTTGGAAAAGGTTATTTTCTGCTCTCATATAGCGATGAAACGTTCTCTTTCGTCGGGACGGCACTCGATTCTTTGACCGTGCCCCTTTTCTACGGGTGGAATATGGTTGGAAGCCCCGGAGAAACCGTAACCTTAGCCGATTTCAGCACGTTTCCACCGGGGATAATCCTCCACCCACCGTTCGTATGGAACGAGATTTACGAAGTCGCCGACTCGCTCGAACCGACACAAGGATGCTGGATTCTGAGCGGCGCCGACGGCGAATTGACAATAACCACAGATTGAAAGGTGATACTATGACAATCCACCGGGTATTCTTCGTCGCACTGCTCATAGCAGCCTTATCTGGTGCGGCGTTCGCCACGACCGACTATTACGTCGAACCATTCGAGAACTTCGACTTCTGCAACACGAACAAAACCACCGCCGATTGGAATATCAACGACTCTATCGGCGCCCCCGGAAGAATCGTAGCTACCGAAGTCGGATATACCGACGCCGGCGGATATACCGTCGACCTCGTTACGAACGGCAAATACATATTCTGCGCGTCCGTGAACGATGGCGGGTCGGCCAACGGCGGACTTTATGTCCTCAATAGCGAAACGTTCGGGCTGGTGGCGAGTTACGTTACCGACGACAACGAACAGGGCGTCGCTATCGACGGTCGCTACGCCTATCTTGTGGACGATGCCGGCGAAATCGAGCAAATCGACTGCGGAGACCTCTCCGGTGCGCTTTCATCGACACCGAATTCCGACCTGGCGCCTACGGAACTCAGAGCAATCGTAGCTACCGGTGGTTACCTCTACATCGCGGCATCCACAGGACTTATCGCAAAAGCCGGCCTCACGGGCGGCAATACTACTTTCGCTATATCCGACGCAAGAGATATCGCAGAATACGGTCCTTACCTCCTCGTCGTTGATAACGATAGCCTACAAATTTTCTCGCTCCTAGACCCGTCGGCTCCGAACCTCGTCGCCGAAGTCGAGCCTCTAACGGATTGTAGAGGGGTTTCCATATCCGGTTTCCACGCTCTCGTCGCGGCGGGCGATAGTCTGTATATTATTAATATCGAAGACCCCACCGCTCCGACTGTCGTCAATAGACTGGGAACCGCCGGCAATTGCTATTCGGCTTCCGAACAGTCCGGTAAAATCTACGCCGCTTGCGGCGCCGTCGGAACTATGGTCTATCTCGCCGACGATTTCACAGAAGTCAGAGCTGTCGGCGTTGCCCAGAACCACGGCACCGGCGAGGCTACGAGCACTGTCGCGGTAAGTCATCAGGTCGCTGTCGCAGATAGCTCCGATGGAGGCATCCAGTTTCTCTCGCAAGGCGAAGAACTCGAACCCGCCACTACCTGGGACGGCGCCGCTGTATCCGTTACGCATAACCCTGTCGATATGATTGTTATTGGTGACTATGCATACGTCTCTGTTCAAATCCTCGGCCTCGTTACTATAGACCTGAAAACCAATACCGTAACCGATACCGACCCCGCCTCGCAGGCGCTCGGTCTGTGCCAATCCGGCGGATTACTTCTGCAGGCTATCGGCTTGGACGGCATTAGATGCTATACCCTCGCAGACCCGTCTAAACCCGCCGAAATATGGACAGAGGTCGCCGGATTCGGCGGAGCGACCGTTTGGGATGCCGATGTCAGCGGAAACTTCGCCTACGTTGCCACTGGGACTTTACCTTATGGTATCTACAAAATCCCTATCCTCGGTGCCTCCCATTCACCTGTAGCCACGCAGACATTCGACACTCCGGTCTACACTCTCGATATCAACGGTGATGTAATATACACCGCCGCCACCGACTCGGGCGTTATATCTATGGACTTGAATTTTACCCAGCTCGATACGTTCCAGCACACATCGGGAAGCTGCTGGCAGATTATCGCCGAAAACGATTACGCCTATGTTAATTACTTCGACGGCGGTATCGTTACGCTCGATATTAGCGACCCCGAGAATATGACTCTCGCCGATAACATAGGCTCCGGCTCCACGGGATATGTTCTATCTATCGAAAGATTCGACAATTACCTGCTGATTGGCCGCGACGAAACCGACGCTATGCTCGCTGTCGACGTATCCGACCCGACCGCGCTGGGAGCTCCATCGACATCCCTCGAGGGAACCGATATACCGAGCCCACTCGTCATACCCGGCGCGATGAAAAAATACCGAGATAGAATGGTCCTTATAGATTACGTCGATGGCCTCAGAAACTGGATAACATATCCCAACGATTGCACAGATAGCCTCGTTCATTTCTCCGTTTTGCATTCCGAAAAAGTCAACGGCGGTGCAGAACTCTGGAGAGATGAAATCCGGTTCGTAAATTGGAAAGCCAAAGAATACTTCCCGACAAGTTCAACCGATTGCGACTCTACCGACCGGCTCGATACATTAACATACTATATTATCCATAGCCGACCTACTCACGAAGATACTATCCCAATCTGGTATGCCCCCCTTCCCGGCTGGAATACGTATGTCGACCCTCCTCCGCCTCCGTGGGCTACAGAATCGTGGTATTGGCTCGACGCTTTCGGGAGACCCGGCTATCCGGATATATACTGGTATGGCGAAATACGCGAATGGCACGATGTCTGGGCATATCCGGACTCGACCGTATATGGCGGTCCGCCGCCCGACTCCGTTAGATACTCCGGCGTATGGCATGTCGATACCGTATGGGTTGGATACCGCGATTGGTTCGTAAGCGGGAGAAGAAGCCTCGGTCTTCATGTCGACTTCGGCGCTGGTGTCGAAACCGACCTCGTTATTACTCTCGATAGCGCTGCTACAGACCGTTTCGACCCGGGTCTCGATATACCGTTTGTCCCTTCGGGGCTTGGACCTCACGCTTATTGGGCGCTCGATGACCCCGATGGTCCGTTCGGTGTGGGTCTATCCGCTTGTTATGTCGGAACGGGCGCTGGCGCCAGACCCGTCCGCCTTATTCTGACCGCACCGGCAACACTGTCGTGGACAATACCTCCGGACCTCGAACCCGGCAACCTCATAATCGACGGTGTCGATATGTTCGATACCACGACTGTCGACCTTTCTGAAGGGGAGCATATACTTCTACCGAACGGCGGTTTCGCGACTTTCTTCCAATCGAGCACGGAACACGGCTGGAATATGCTTTCGCCTTATGCTATTCCGCTATGTGATAAACCGTCCGATATCTTCGGCGTAAACGATATATATATCTGGTCTTACGATGAAACTCTCGGTGGTTATTATAATCCCGATGAAACTGGAGAGGGCAAAGGCTATTTCGTTCTCGCGACCTCGCCCACTATAAAGAGTTATTGTGGCATCTATTCCAGTTGGACGAGAACCGAAATTCATACCGGCTGGAACCTTATTGGCGGGCCGTCGGCAGGCCCCGTTCACGTCTCGGCGTTGACGACCGACCCGGACAGCGCGTTATGGGTAAGCCCTCTGTATACCCTCGAAAGCGGCGGCTATATAGCATCGGAATGGCTCGAACCAGGAAAGGCGTATTGGGCATTCGCCTTGAACGACGCCATTCTTTATGCCGACTATGGCGATGGCAGTCGCTGTAAACCTCTCGACCTCCGGGAACCGGAAACCGAGATAGATATATTACTGGTAACTGCGAACGTTAAAAATAAACTGACTATCGGTATCGACCCGCACGCCGAAGTCGGAGCGGATATGCGGTTCGACAGGTTGCTCGTTCCGCCGATTCCCGGTAGTCGGAACCTCGGTTATCTCGTCGCCGATAACGCGCCGGGATATCTCTCGTCTGATATTCGTCCCGAAAAAGGGGAGTGGAAACTTGTCATAAACGAAACCTGCAGAATCACCGGTTCCGCTCCGCTTGCCGCCGATAACGGCGAGACGGTCTATCGTATCTATACCGATGGGGTAACCGTCCCACCCGGTATATACAAACTCACTCTGGATGTCGCCAAAGTCCCGAAATTACTGAGTCTCGAGACGAAACCGAATCCATTCAACACACGGACATTGATTAAAGCCTCTATTCCAGCTTGCGGAAATGTAACCCTTTCCGTATTTGATATTACCGGCAGACGCGTCGCGGGCCTTTATGAAGGGAAACTTTCGGCGGGCGCTCACTCGTTCTTATGGACAGGGACGGACGACATCGGTAGGGCACTACCTACGGGGATATATTTCCTGCGGCTTTCTCTCGAGGATGGCCCGACAACTGTGCATAAAACGATATTGATTAAATAATGCGAGCCCCAATAGGAGTCCGAATGAGAACCTGTATCA
>QNEE01000088.1 GCA_003645085.1 bacterium
GATTACCCAGGTTAGATGTCGATTCAGCCTTTCGCACTCGGCGCACAGGTTATCGACATCAACTCCGCTCAGTAGCCCGTTTTTTTTTTCTGTCGGGTCGGTTTTTCTCTGTGTTCCGGACGTATCCGGTTCGTAATACCCCTCGTATCGTTTTTCCGCCCTTTCTTTTTTCTTTTCGACGAAAGAGTTAACCAGATTAATAAGCCCTTTCTTATCGGCGTCGGATATATCTCTGGTTTTGATATAATCCTCGTTGACAGCTTCGGAAAAAAGCCGTTTTGCCAGCGTAGTCCGTATCAACGCTGTGGTGAACCCATCGGGCGAACCGAGTCCGCCTACCGAGATATCCGCGAATTCGTTAGCGAAATCCCGACATCTCAGGCACGCCGGCCTTGCGATATCCTCGATTTCCTCGAAAGGGACATGGATACTAACCCCGGTTTTCATATTAAGCCTGAAATCCTCTTTAACATTGATATTGGTTATATCCCCGGGATTTATCTTATGCTTTTTTACGAATTCCTTATCCATAAGGTTCTCGAAAGAGAAACACTGCATACAGAAGAGACCGACCGTAAAGTATATAATATCTGCCGGCAATATGTTCAGCACCTGCATCTTCCGTATCGCCATAATTTGGCAGGGGGTTCCCACGACCGCTAATTTTACATTTCTTTTCGGACCGAACATCCTGACTGCCGGAAGAACCGGGACGTAGGTCGAGTATTTTTGTCCGACCTTGTCGAGATGCATAGCCTCGGAGAACTGCGAACCTGCGGCTCCTATCAGGCTTTCGCGGGAGACAGCTATCTCGGGCTCACGACTGAATAGACCGGTTCGTTTGGAGACTATCGCGCCGTCGATTATATCGTTCTCCAGCATATACGCCAGAAGCGCGGTAACTACCCCGCCGTCGGTAGCGACCTCGCGTATTTTCTCGTCGGTAGCCCGGGCCGAGAACACATCCCGATAAAGGCCTTCCGGTGCAGACCAGATATATTCATGCCGAATTTCCTCGTTAAGTTCCTCTGTTTGGGGGCAAATAAGATAGCAAATACCGCATTTGAAGCATTTATCCGCGTCTACATAAACTGGAATATTATCCTCGCAACCGCACATCTCGATAGCTCCGAGCTGATTTGCGGTGCAAAAAGCCACGCAGGCGCCGCATTTGTTGCATAAGCCCTTGTCTATAACATCTTTTTTAAGGTCGTCGAAACTTATTTTCGTGCTCTGTTTCACGATTTCTCCGTCGTCGTTCTGTTTTTCGTTATAGAAATCCTATTTCAATCGCTCAGCCAGCATAGATTCGATATTCTTGCGTCGCTTATCGTCGGGTTTAATCATTTGCTTTACCAGATTACACCTTAAATCCTGCGCGAAACGGTCCAGTTCCTCGATTTGTTCTATTCGCTCTTTCGGGGCGTAACCTTCTTCTACCGCCATATCGCGAATAGCGCCCATAACATCGGCGAATTTCACGTTTTGAGGACATCGTGCATAGCAGATATAGCACCTCTGGCACATCCAGATTATATCCGACGAAAGGACATCTTTGCGCATCCCAAAAATAGACATACGAATTATCTTGCGTGGGTCGTAGTCCTCGTTAACTTCAGCGACAGGGCAACTTGCTGTGCAAGTCCCACACGTAAAACATAACTTAAAATTCTCTGCTCCCGGCCTCGAAGCTATATCGTATTTGAACTTGGGGTCCTGCTCGTTTAACACTATCGTATCCATTTTATCTCCCTTTATCTATTAAATTTCTTCGGGTATTTTCTCTAATTCCGCGAACGAGAATACCGGGCCGTCTAAACAGATATATTTCGAGCCGATATTACATCTTCCGCATTTGCCTATTCCGCATTTCATCCGTCTTTCGAGCGATGTGTATATTCGCTCCTTCGGGAAACCGATTTCGGCGAGGACGGGGAGCGTATATTTTATCATAATCGGCGGACCGCAAAGCATAACCCACGCGTCTTTCGGGCTTGGCGAAATCTCCTTGGTTACTGTCGGAACGAAACCGACCAGCTTGTCCCACCCCTCGACCTCGCTGTCGATTGTAAGATGGACCTCGATATCGTTTTCCTTCTCCCATTTTTCCAGTTCGTCACGATATATCATAAGTCCCGGTCTACGAGCGCCGTAAATCAGGGTTATATCCCCGTAATCGCCTCGGTTGGCCGGGTCTCGAAGATAGACCGTTAGCGAACGTAGGGTCGTCAGCGCGAATCCGCCGCTCACAATAACTACGTTCTTGCCTTTGAATTCCTCTTTTGGGTAATAATTACCGAGAGGCCCGCGAATACCGATTATATCCCCTTCCTGAAGATGATGCAAAGCGGTAGTTACAACTCCCACTCTATTAACGGTAAATCTGAGGAATCCCTCTTCGGTGGGGGAGGACGCTATTCCGAACGGGGCTTCGCCCACGCCGGGAATCGAAAGCTGGCAAAATTGCCCCGGCAGGTAATCGAAAGCGTCCTTTTCGTTAACGAACTCGAAATCGAACGTCCGAAGCATCTTGTCATCCGATTCGACGCGGACATTCTTAACCCTTATAGGTAGTGGCATATATATGTTTTCCATATCTACTATTCCCTTGAAGTCGTAGGCTATTTATCTTTTTCAGCAGCAATTTTTTCAAGAAAATCCCTCACATCGAGATTTACCGGACACAGAGTAACGCATCTTCCGCAACCGACACAACCGAACTCGTTCAGCGTTTCAACCATATAACTGAACTTGTGCATAAAACGTTGCCTTAAACGCGATGTTTGCGATTTTCTCGGATTATGCCCCGACCCCTCTTTTGTGAATAGCGGGAATTGACAGGTGTCCCATAAACGCACCCTCGTTCCCTTATCGCGCCGGGTTTCGTCCTGAATGTCGAAACAGTAGCAGGTCGGGCAGGAGAATGTGCAAACTGCGCAACCGAGACATTTAGCGGAAATCCTATCCCATAAAGGGCTGTTCCACGAATTATCCAGAGTCTCTTTGACCGAGTCGAGTTTCGGCGGTTCGCCCATCGAAGATTCAGCCTTTTTTCTGAGTTTTCCGGCCTTTTCGATATCTGCTTTTTCGGCCTTTTCGAATCCTCCGATATTCGAGAGAAGTTTCTCAGCACCTTCATTCGTCGGTTCGAACAGATAATCCTCGCCTGTATCGATAACCAGAACATCCGAACCTGTTTTATCGAAAGGCCCTCCACCAAACCAGTTGCAGAAACAGGAGAGTAACGGTTCGTTACAGGCGAGAGCGAAAACCAACGAGCCTTTTCGCCTGGCGCTCCAGTATGGGTCCTCGTATTTCGGGTCGATAAATACTCTTTCAATTATATTAAAACCCTTGGCATCGCACGGCCTGACTCCGAAAAGGGCAATCGGTTTACCATCATATAGTTCGGGCGTCATACCCTCCTCGTTAAACCGAAACATAATCTCGTTCTGCGGATAGAAAACCTCTTTCGGCGGCTTCTGCGTTTTAAGAATACCGAAAGCAGGTTCCTGTCCGGGTTCGAGTTCGGCGAACGACGTTATTCCATCCGATTCCACGGGCGCATAAACGGCGAAATCCTCGCGGAGTTTTTCGAGAAATAAGCTTAAATCATCTTTTTTGATTCTGTATACGCTCATAGTCGCTTCCAATTTGAGATAATCTACGCAGAAAACCCGAAATTCTTCCCTACATTATAAACTCTTGCTTGTCGTCCTCGCGGAATGTTGCCAAGGCCGGTGGTGTCTCGAAATCCATTCCAGCGGTGAAATCGAAACGCTCGGCAACCTCTCTTTCTATTCTTTTACCAAGCAGACGAACATCGATATTCAGTGGGCAGGCCGCCGCACAAGCTCCGCAATCGACACATCTTCCAGCCAGATGCATAGCACGAACGATGTGAAAAATCATCTTATCAGAGAGATTCCCGCCTTTACCAATCCATTGTGGCATACTGCAATCTACGAAACACTGTTCGCAATAACACATAGGACAGGCATTGCGGCAGGCGTAACAACGAATACATTTCCCATATTCCTTCTCAAAATACTCCCATCTTTCATCAGGCGGTTTTTTCTCGAATTCATCTATATCAGCATATTCATCTTTGCTCGCGATAGGTTCCGCAGGGTCGCCTATAAAATAGTCGTATTGCGGCGCATTCGGGTATTTGCAGCTTAAGCAACCGTCGGAAAGAAGTTCGTTCTTATCGAATGTTTCCTGAAAATTCTCTCCCGATACGATAATCTTATTACCATCGAACCTAAAATCGGATATCTCTTTGTCGCGGAGTTTCGCGCGCAGTTTGGATGGGTCTATTACGCCTTTGCACGGAACTCCGATAATCACTATGTTCTCTCGTTCGAACTGCTTTTCGACGACGAGTTGCACGACCGCGCGAGCATCGCACCCCTTGACCACGATACCTATTTTGCGAGCATCAACCTCGGTTTTTTTCTGGTCGGTCAAGTATTTTGCGAGATTGTTATGACAGGTCGAGTCGAATATCAGTTTATCGGCGTCTTCGGCCGATTCGATAAAACAGGGTGTGCCGCGTAAAGGCAAACTGCCTTTCTCGTAGCCGATAAGAATGTCGAGTTTTTCGTCGGTAAATATCTTTTTTATTTTTTCGGTTAATTCGCTCACGGGTTTTCCCTCATATTTAAATCGTATCGGTCGAGTTCGACAATTCAGAACCGCATCGGCGTGGCCGTTCTTTCGCGACTATCGACCAATTCTCTTGACTAGCTTTTTCGCCGGACCGAGTGCCTTGACCGTTTCCGTAACTTTCGATATAACCTGCGAGAATTTTTCGCCCTCACCCGCGGAGACCCACGAAAACTGCACTCTATCGGGTTCCATACCCATAAATTCCAGTGCCTTTTTAAGGACCGCGAATTTGCGCCGTGCGACGTAATTACCGGAAATATAGTGGCAATCCCCCGGATGACACCCTGAAACGAGAACGCCGTCATAACCGTCCTGCAAACACTTCAGAATAAACAAGGGGTCGACTCTCCCGGAGCAGGGGACACGTATAACACGCGTATTAGGCGGATATTGTATCCGCGAAACTCCCGCTAAATCCGCGCCGGCGTAAGAACACCAGTTGCACAGGAACGTCATTATTTTCGGTTCGAAATCTGACATTTTTACCTTTCAGAATCTAACCATAGAGAGCACAGAGCTAAGCACAGAGAACACGGAGAAAATACCAAAGATATTATAATAAAATCATTTTTCTATTCCGTAGCCCACGATTTTAATCGTGGGTATATAATATAAGGTAACCAGTTAACCGATTTATCGGTTTATTTTAGACTTAACCACATCGGGAAACCGTTAAAACGGTTATGGTAATTGTCTCCGTTCGTTTCAGTCCCACGACTGAAGTCGTGGGCTATTCCCTCACATCATTCCCTTCTCCGTGGACTTTGTGGTTCTCCTATCCTTCTATTTCGACAGTCTCTAATGAATCTATCGCAAGATATATCTGTTGATTGGTAAATCCTCTCAGGTCTATCGCGCCGCTTCGACAGGAAGCCGCACACGCGCCGCAACCTTTACATAGTGCCTCGTTAATAACGGCGACCCCTTTCTCTTCGTCCATTTGAGCGGCAGCATAGGGACAAACCTCGACACACAATCCGCAGCCGGCGCAAAGCTCCGGGTTGACCTCACAAATCGAACCCTCCGCCTCGATAACCATCTTATTCAGAACGGTCATCGCGCGTGCGGCGGCGGCGGTCGCTTGAGTAATAGATTCCGCGCTGTTTTTGGGGCAATGCGCCAATCCGCATACAAATACGCCATCGGTAGCGAAATCCACGGGGCGGAGTTTTACGTGAGCCTCCAGGAAAAACCTATCCGCGTTCAGCGGAACCTTGAGCATCTTCGCGAGTTCCTCGTTTTCCGCCGGGGCGTCTATCGAAACCGCCAGAACGACCAGGTCGGCATCGATTGCGAATTTTCTCCCGAGAATCGGGTCGAAAGAGGTAACACGAAGCTTGCTACGCGGGTTTTCAGGATTTATCGGTTCGACCGTCGGTTTAGTCTCGAGGTCGTATCTGCTAAAAATAACCCCTTTCTCGCGGGCTTCACCGAAATACTTTTCTTTAGTTCCGTATGTTCGAATATCACGGTAGAGAACGTAGACATCTGTAGCGGGGCGCAATTCCTTAACCTTCAATGCGTTCCTTATGGATTGTGCACAGCAAAGGCGACTGCAATATTGGCGGCCTTCCTCGCGAGAACCGACGCAGTTTATCATCACAATATTCTGAATCGGTTTTCCCGTGAGATAACCCTCCGCGAGCAATTTCTCGAACTCGAGTTGAGTAACGACCCGCTTGCTTTTTCGATATTGATATTCCTCGGTTTCGTATTCTCGAGCACCGGTAGCTACTATCACGACGCCGTGTTCCAGTTCTATGGATTTTCCGTCCGGAAGCGCGACCGTGGTTTTAAAATTACCGATATAACCGTCGATACCCTTAATTCCTGCTCCGGTATAGACTGTAACCAGTTCGTTATCCGAAATCTCCCGTATCTTCTCGGCGAGAAAAGCCTGCGGGTCGCCTCCGTTAAAAGCGAATTTGACTCTCGCAAAATTGCCTCCGAGTTGCGGTTCCTTTTCGACAAGGAAGACGCGGAATCCCGCGTCTGCAAGTTCCAGAGCGGCGGTGATACCAGCCAATCCGCCGCCGATTACGAGAGCCTTCGGGTCTATCTCGACCGGCAATTTCTGCAGAGGAGTTAATCGCCTCGCTTTGGCTATACCCATTTCTACAAGCTCTTTCGCTTTTATCGTCGCCATTTCCGGTTCGTTCATATGCGCCCAACTACACTGGTCGCGGATATTCGCCATCTCGAATAAATATTGATTCAGCCCGGCCTCTCGAAGCGTTTCTCGGAAAAGAGGTTCATGGGTTCTGGGGGTGCATGCCGCGACGAGAACGCGGTTGAGATTCTTCTCCACGATAGCCTGTTTGATTGTTTCTAAGCAATCGGCGGAGCAGGCGTAGAGAACCTCCTCGGCGTGCTCGACATTTGGAAGCGACCGAGCGTATTCGACTACCGACGGGACGTCCACGATACCGCCGATATTGATGCCGCAGTGGCAGATGAACGCGCCGATACGAGGCCTGTCGCCGAAGACGTCCTTCTCCGGCGGAAATTCTTTTTTAGAGACCTTTTCCTGCCGTTTAAGCTCGAGCAATTTCGCAGCACGGGAAACCGCGCCGGAAGCCGCCATCACCGACTCCGGAATATCCTTCGGACCGCCGATAGCTCCGCAAACAAATACGCCCGGGCGTGTAGTGTCGAGAGGATTGAATTCGCCCGTTCGGCAGAAACCGAATTCGTCGAGTTTGATTCCAGTATTTTCGGCGAGTTGCTGGATGTCTTTCCTGGGTTGAATCCCAACGGAAAGCACGACCAGCGAGAAATCGCGCGTATCTTTAGAGCCGTCCGGATTAGCATAATGCACCCGTAAATCGCCGCCGGGTAATTCCGTTATTTTCGCCACTCTCGAACGGATAAACTCCACACCGAACTGCTTTTCAGCGCGTTCGTAATACCTATCGAAATCCTTGCCGTAGGCTCGAACATCCATAAAGAAAATCGTAGCGTCGAGACCCTTTATATGCTCGCGGGCGATAATCGCCTCTTTGATAGCATACATACAGCAGACCGACGAGCAGTAGTTCTTCGCATTTTCGCGGTCTCTCGAGCCGACACATTGAATAAACGCGATATTTTTCGGCTCTTTATCGTTTCCCGGGCAGACAACATGCCCCATCAGCGGCCCGGAAGCGCAAAGCATCCTCTCGAACTCGAGCGAGGTTACGACATTGGGAAATTTTTTATAGCCGTATTGACCGTAGACCAACGGGTCGAAAGCGTCGATTCCGGTGGCGAGAATAACTGCGCCGCAATCGATAGCGATTTCCTTATCCGTGTCGTCAAAATCGATAGCTTCGGCGGGACAGGTCTTTTCGCAAAGTCCGCAAACACCTTTTGTAATCTTAAGACAGTATTTAGGGTCGATAACGTAATTGGCTGGGACGCTTTGAAGAAAATAGCGGTAAATCGCCTTTCGTTCCCTTAATTCGGCATCGAATTCATCGGTAACCTTGGTGGGGCACTTCTCCTCGCAAAGACCGCAATTAACGCATTTATCCGCATCGATATAGGTCGCGTTCTCTTTGATTTTAACGCTGAAATCCCCCGATTCGCCGTCGATAGAAAGCAACTCCGAGTTCATATGCAACGTGATACCCGGATGTCGCGCGCATTCGCTCATCTTAGGGGAGAGAATACATAAAGAGCAGTCGTTAGTCGGGAAAGTCTTATCAAGCTGAGCCATTCGACCGCCGATTGACGGCGTTTTTTCGACTAAATGAACCTCGGCGCCTATCTCGGCCAAATCGAGCGACGCCTGAATTCCGGCGATTCCAGAACCGACGACTACAACGGATTTCGTTTTTTTCATCGAAACAATCTCCAGATAGCTCTCGGACCTTTATAAAAAGACCTCTTCGGCGTATTTATTCGGTCCCAGTTCCTTTATCTTACCGGTGTATTCTGTAACGACCTGTGCGAACCTCGGGCCTTCCGACGCTGATATCCACGAGAGCCTTATCCGGTCCGATTCCAATCCGAAGGTATCGAATACCTTTTTAAGGAGAGCGAATCTGCGGCGTGTATAATAATTCCCTTTCTGGTAATGGCAATCGCCGGGGTGGCAACCGCCCACGAGAACCGCGTCTGCGCCCCGGAGTATCGACGATATCAGAAAGAGCGGGTCCACGCGGCTCGAACACATAACGCGTATCGGCAGAATCGACGGCGGGTATTGAAGTCTGCTCGTGCCCGCGAGGTCGGCACCGGTGTAAGTGCACCAGTTACACAAAAAACCGATAATATTAGGGGTGAAATCGTTGTTCTTATCAGTGGCCATTAGTCTTCAACCTCCGTAAGTTCGTCCTCGATGAAAGTCGAAAGCGGAACGGGTTCTTCGATGTCTTTGCCGGGCAGGTAGTCGAAAACCTTTTGCACGGCATCGCCGGAGCGAAGGAATATCGAAGATACGGGAATATCCACCGGGCAAACATCGCTGCACATACCGCAGCCGACACAGGATATACCCATATGAGTAATCCTCCCGAGATGATAGAAAATAGTGTTCGGCGGAACCCTTAACCCTCCTCGCTTTGTTAGTTCGCTCTCGAAAACCGGGGGAGTAAATTCATTATCTTTCGACTCGAAAGCGCAGAGAGCGCAATAACAAATCGGGCAAACGCTCATGCAACCGTGGCAACCGAGACATTTCCCGAAAACTTCCACCAGACCCTTTATTCCATAATCCTCGAGTTTTAATTCCTCGAAAAGTTTTTCCTTCTCGGCCTTTCTTGACCCCATAAGAGGCTCGAACGCGGCCTCGTCGAGTTCGCCGTCCGATAAATCCCCCGGCGCGCCTTTTGTAATCTCCCCGGCCTTATCCGTATTTAAATAAAATTCACAGGCCTCTTCGGCCGGAATTACGGTGATATCGGCATTAATCGGGATAAAATACTCGCACGCTCGGCAGGTTGGGCGGATATTCTCCGCGTTTTCTCGTTTGGCGAACGATTTCATATAGCCGGGAACCGATTTTTCGAGAGCATCGTTTTTATACTGAACGAAATCCAGAACGCCGCCGCAGACCGGAGATATGAAAACCAGATTATCGCGGCTTGCCTGTTCGCGTTTGACCAGTTCCACAAAAGCCCTTAACTCGCAGGGTTTAATTACGACGGCTATTTTCCCGGGAAGCGGCCCGGAGAAAGTAAGCCGCGATAATAGATTCGCTGCATTCTCCGGCATAAACGGGAAAAGCGGGTATAACTCATCGACCTTTTCCTTGTCCGTAACTAAAAGATAATTCAATCCTTTTCCGGTTTTGCCCAAGGCGAATACGCCGTCGATTTTACCACTCTCGAGAAGGTGGCGAAGAAACCCTCGGATACTATCGTTGGGGTCCCCTTTTATTTTAAGTTTACCGCTCATTTAAGTTCCTTTATTTATGGCTTTTTGCCAATGGGTCTTTACAAATTCTTTCTATTTCATCTAGTTCTTTCTCTTTGATAAATATCCTCAGCGGCAGCGGCTCGTCCGGTTTCATCCCCGCTACGTAATCGAATACCGATTGTGCGTCATCAGCGACCGTGCTGAACAACTGCGCTACCGGAATATCGACCGGACAGGCGTCTTCGCAAGTTCCGCACGAAACGCACGAGGTCGTCATATGCGACATCCTGCCGATATGGAATAAAAGAATATCCGGCGAGAACCTAACACTTCCTTTTTGTTTTGCACGTTCGATATATTGTTTAGGAGAATATTCCGTTACGTCCGATTCGAAATAGCACCGGCGGCAGTAGCATATTGGGCAGACGCGCATACAATTATGGCAGGAAATACATTTTGCGAGCGTTTCGGCAAAATTGGTCAAACCGCCCGTTTCTTTTTTAATTTTCGCGGTGGCGGTGGTTCTCGCTTTCGTTCTCTTCTCGATAAGGTCGGCGGTTTCTTTCGCCCAGGAAGTCGTATCCGTATCGGCTTTCAAACCGGCCGATTTTAATAATTCCTCACCCTTGTCGGTTCCGGAAACGATAAAAAAGCCGTCGCTGCCGGTTCCAAAAGTCGCGATATGGACATCCGCAGCAGTTATTCCGGGATTGTTAC
>QNEE01000089.1 GCA_003645085.1 bacterium
ACGCCGGAGCGTTCCCTTATCGATAATAGCGACCTCCGAATAAAGTCGCAAATACTCGCGCATTCGGAAACTATAGCTTCATTATAAACGCGAGTTTATAATACGGTGGGACATTCGAGGCGGAGGCCGTAGTTTCGCGCTTACCTGCCACCGCGCCGAACGAACCGTCCCATTCTTCGTCACCGCAGCCTCCCCCCCATTCCGTCGATTTGATAGCCCATGACAACATCGAATTCGGGCAATTTGCAAAATCCATACCGATAGCCAGAATAAATTCGCCGGCGTAGCTATCTCTTAATATAATCCCGGTCTTGTCGCATCCCCAGACATCGACTGTGTGCGTATGGGTATTACTTCCGCCCGTAGCGCCGGGGTCTTCTGCCGCCGAGGTCCCGAGTATGAACCTGTCGCGCAGGTCTGGAGTCCCGCTGGTGCCGTCGCATAAATGCCAACCTGCCGGGATATCCGCTAACGCCCCCGACCACATAATAATGCCACCCGAAGGTATTCCTCCAGATGCCGCCGTAATATCGACGTCTCCGCCGGTATTCGTGAACATAAGATGCTCGTCCGTATCGCGGACCCAGATTCCCGGGTCAGAGACGCCGTCGGCGCTCATCGGTTCGGATGGTTGAGGTGTAAAGCTCACGTAGGTCGGGTCGGTTCCGCCATCGACTGTCAATTTCCCCGTTACCCGGACATCGCCGTCGAAATATCCCGCCCAATTCGTGCCTGCGGTCGCGTTCGCGGAGGTGCCGTAAATAGCAAACCCCGTTCCGCCGACCGCCGGAGCGGTTGTAACCTCGCCATAGACACCGAAACTCGAATCGGCTGTATTGTTGGTATACCCTTTTCCATAAACGCCGTAGTTCTCGTCGCCGTAACCAGCATAACCATATAATCCGTAATTCGATGTCGGCGATGAGCAATCCTGCAAACCAACGTATGCATCGGTTTGTCCATCACCGGAATAAAGCTGGACACGCATACCCTGAGCATTGTCGCAGCCCGTGGTCGTAGGATAATAGACATAATGCCCCGTCGAAGGTCCACCGTTATCGCGGTCGCAATATAGATAGCTGCCGTATGTGCCTCCAGCGATGGACATATAGGTGCCGTCGTTGTATCTGCCGTAGAGGCCATAACCGGCGCCGTCGCCATTGCCATAGACAGCGGCTTTCACGCCGCCGACATCGAGGGTCGAGTATGAAATAGCCGTCCCGACCTGACCATAGACGCCGACGGCGTCATACGAACTATTCGATTGAGCGAAACCGACCACGCCATAAGCGTTACCGTCATCTGAGCCGGTTCCGCCGCCGGAGGCCTCGGCGAGAATACCGAGATTGCGATAGCCCCCCGATGTCGCGTTCGAGCCGGCAAAGGCATATATCGCGCGCTTGTGGGCGTCGCCGAGTTTGTAAGAATATAGCGCCGTCGGCTGAGCGACACCGGAATCATAGACGCGCACGCCGGACGCAGCCGTCGGGTCGCCGTTGTTGTTATTAGCGTAGATATATGTCCCAGCGTCAGTCCACTGCCCGGCGGAAACGTCTATCCAGTCCGTCCCGGCGACTGTGCTGGACAGAACTTGCCCCGACGTCCCGACGTCGCCGCTTGCATCGTGGAGCGCACCGGTAATTCTGACATCTCCGTTGAAGTAACCTGCGTATTCGTCCGATGCGCTGGTTCGATAGCCGAGGACTCCCCAGATAGTCGGGTCCCAGTCGAGGCCGCCGAGCACGCCGCCGTGAGGATAGGAAGGCGATGCCGCACCGCCGGAATATCCGGCAACGCCGAACCGATACGAAACGCCCTGCCATGTGAAGCCTTTAACGCCGACTATGGCCTCGGCTCCACCATAACCCGTGCCGAGAGCTGTCTGCGGCGAATTTTGATAGCCGTAAATCGCCGAGTTACCGGCATTCGGGCCGCTGGACTCAGAATAGATGCCATAACCGGCGGAACCTATAACGCGCAGATTGCCAGTGCTGGAGGGCGCACCTCCGATTGCCACATAAGAACCGTCGTCGCGGATTGTGGAATTACCGAGAGTTGTTGCGGCAGTCCAGCGAGCGACATAGTCCGGGGTTCCGCTGCCGTCGACGCCACCGCCGACGCTGGCGGCATCGACCTTCTTCACCTGACCGCCGTCGATAGTTAAAACCGAATCTGCTACCGCGTCGTCGGGGACGTTACCAAGATAGAACGCGTCGGAGATACGTGCGTCGCCATTGACATCGAGTTTTGTTGATGGATTTGTTGTTCCTATGCCTACAAAGCAATCTGCGGTCGCACCGTTAACTCCATTAATACTACCGAGTATCATAGTATTAGGATTATCCGCATACGCTTTAGAGCCTATTGCTGTTGCATTGTCTGCTACAACTACTGCATTTTCACCTAGTGCTGTGGTATATGAAAGGTCTGTACTACCCGATGGAGGCCCCGCTTTAGTCCCTACAGCCGTATTGTATGAACCTGTTTCATTATAAAAAAGAGCGAAATAACCAAAGGCATTATTATTGTTGCCCGAAGTATTTCTATTTAGAGCCTGATAACCGAATGCGTTATTATAATCATTAATGGTATTATCTGCAAGTGCATAAGCTCCAAAGGCACAATTTTTAGTTCCTGTAGTATTCGTAGTAAGCGCCTCATATCCTACAGCAGTATTATAGCCTGCTGTAGCGTCTTTAAGTGCATAAGAACCAATAGCAGTGTTTTTATCACTGTTCACATTGTTTCTTAAAGCTTCAAACCCAATAGCTATATTATCTTCTCCATCTACATTCAAATAATCGGAATAATTCCCGATTGCGATATTTCCAGCAGTTCCGACAGCAGACTGATGAGAATAGAGTGCACGCCATCCGATAGCAATATTATCTGAGCTTGTTTCGCAATTATAAAGCGCCTCACCACCAATAGCTATATTCTTTATGTAAGTGAGACTGAGGTCGTGAAGTGCACTCCATCCAATAGCTATATTATAACGACCACTAGTATTACTTACGCCGGCGTATTTCCCTATGAAAATATTTTCATAACCGGTAGTATTATTTCTACCTGCATAATAGCCGATACAAATATTGTCATCACCAGTTGTATTAAGCTCACCGGCATTGTTACCTATAAAAACATTAGTATTATTACTGAGGTCATCATTTGCGCCTGCATCTTCACCTATAAAAATCGAATTCCCTGTAGATGTTTGCCATATATGTCCTGCTACCTCGAGCTTCGCGCCCGGAGTCGCTGTCCCAATACCGACATCATCAGTTATGTTCGTCGCATACATCTGGCCGGTTCCAGCGCCTGTCCAGTCGTTGTCGCCGCCGGCGCCGGCGTCATCCACCAGAATTACGTCGCCGTTAACGTCTGTCGTAAGAACTTTACTTGCGGCTTCGCCGCCGGTGAGATTGGTGAATCTAAGACCGCTGCCGGTTCCGCCATCGTCTATTTCTAGTTTGTTTCCGGGGGACGTCGTTCCAATGCCGACGTTGCCACTATTCTTTACAATTAATAGGTCACCATTCCCACCATCGGTGGCACTTAACATGAGGAGGTCTTCCCCCAGACCATCAGCGCTGATTTCAAGGTGCGCGTTGGGATTGTCGTCCCTGATACCCACATAGCCATTGGCACCATTGACATCGAGTAAAATATCACCATCGGTGCCCGGACTGACCCACACGTCTCCGGAGATGCCTCCTGCTCTCTCATTACCGTTTAATTGGATAAATGCGCCTCTGCACTGATCTGCATCGCCACCACCCGAAATTGCGAGCCAACCATCATCACTGCCATCAGTAGTTGCTGCAGAAATCACATTATTGGGAGCGATAGACAGTTTCGATTGAGGAGTCGCCGTCCCGATACCGATATAGTCATCGATGTTATAAACTGTATCGGGTGCAGTGCCATCGCCGTTTACCTGCCAATCGTTATCCGCAACCCCAGTTAGGCCTGCTGCGTCTATCTTCTTCACCTGACCGCCGTCGATAGTCAAAACCGAATCTGCTACCGCGTCGTCGGGGACGTTACCAAGATAGAACGCGTCGGAGATACGTGCGTCGCCATCAACATCGAGTTTATAAGCAGGCGTTGCTGTCCCTATACCGGCGTCTCCGCTGACATAGGCGTCACCGATGAAATATCCACCCCAGTTGGTTCCGCCACCGGAGGCATTACCGTAGACGCCGTAGTGAATGGATGTTCCCGCGCCCGCGCCGTTGGCAACACCGCGAACGCCGAATTGCGTTCCGCTCGCCGATGTGCTTGTATTAATCCCGTAGACTCCGGTCTCACCGCTTGCATCGACCTCGCCATAGACACCGTAATCGCCAGTGGCTAAAACGCCGATATTGCTATCCGATGGCAAAACGCCGACAACGCCACGGTTCGTGCCGGTTCCGACCACGCCTGTAGCGTTGCTTCCCGTAGCCCTTGCTATAAGTGCGGTATCGCCGTCGGCTATATTGTGTGCATGCCCTTTGCCCTGTATAAGCCAATCAGCGGTTTGCTCGGATAAATACTGGTTCTTTATGAAATCTCCGGACGCCATAGCCTCGGTGAAAAGCGGTTCCCAATCGGTGCCGTCGTAAAAATAAAGGGTATCCGTGCCGGTGGCGTTGCCGTTGACATAGAGGCCGCCGTCGGGTGAGCCGGAAGGCTCGGTCGTGCGCGAATGTATTTGAATATACTGCGCTTCGGAGACGGTGAACAGGTCGCTTGCCGGGTCGTGCCGAACGCGTAATAGCGAATTGCCCG
Organism: bacterium; assembly: GCA_003645085.1. Lineage (GTDB taxonomy): Bacteria > UBP14 > UBA6098 > UBA6098 > UBA6098 > QNEE01. Next base: position 4,774 of record QNEE01000089.1, read on the forward strand.
ATGTTCCGTCGTCGTCGATAATGAGGTCCATTCCGGTCGGACTGGTGATATCGCCCGCTCCGGTCTCGAAATCGATAATCCGCGAAGCGCCGGAGAGAATGACGTCGCCGTCGAAACGGCCGGTGCCGGAAACATCGAGCAAGTATGCGGGTATTGTGGTGCCGATGCCTATATTGCCATCGCCGTTCACGCGCATTCGTTCGTTCGTAAGGCCGGTGATAAATTTTATCGGATAGGCGCTCTGTGTAATAATAGCGATGCCGTTGTTCGTGTTCACATTCGATTGGAGGCTCAACTCGTGGTCGTCGTTATCGTAGCTCAATATTCCCCAATATGTGTTATCCACGCCGACCTGCATAAATGTATATGCACCCGCGCTCGTGTTGGGATTCCGCAATGCAAGCAGTCCTGCGCCGCCGGCGAAATCCCTGCTTATATGGAGTTCTACTTCGGGCGTGGTCGTCCCGATACCGACTTTTGTGGGGATAGCCCACATATCGGTTCCAGAAATCTGCCAGTCCGAGTCTGTAACCGCTGGCACACCCTCGATAGAATCCCAATAGACATAAACCGCCGTGTCCGAGTGAAGCGCCCGATACGCATACGGCACAGTCGTCAGCGGCTGGCGCGGCGTGAGGATTTCGCCCTCGACCTCGAGTTCGACCCAGTATTGCGCATCGAAAGGCAATTCGATAGGATTCGTCGTTCCAAGAACGACGTCGAAAAGGCCGTGGTCGACCGGCACCGCAAGATGCGTCTCCTCCCAGAGCATAGTCCCGAAAGTAGCAGCATCGTAAATCCTGAAAATAATATCCGTTGGAACTTCGATAGCTACGCCGCTTGGGTCTGTCAATTTGCCCTGATAATTCATCTGGGTTGGCACCTCCGCAAACGCAGAATATACCAGCACAATCAACAAAACCCCAATCGTGGTTCTGGACATAATACCCTCCTATTAATTTTCTATTTTACGGAAATGTCGGGAATTACAAATCGTAATCTATTATGTTAATCCATATCGATTCCTAAATCAAGAAAAATCCACGATTAACCTGAAAACGGATATCAGATAACATCCCAGTAAATAGAAGGCCCGTCCCGGCCGATATTCTTTTCCCGGCGGAGACGCCAGAGTTATAGAAACAAGGTTATTTCAAATACACGGCTCGACCGGTAACCACTTTTTCTCCAACATTAACGCGAATTAGATAGACGCCCGAGCCGAGGAATTTATCGGGCTTCCATTTCAGGGGCGTCGGCCACCGCACTGAATCCGAATAGCAGATTTCGCCAAAACCACTATTTTCGCCGGATTCAGTGCGGGGAAAGTGCAGGTCGGCCACGCGGCGTCCGTTTATGTCGAAAATCTCCAGCCCGACCTGCACTTGCGACCGGTCGGTCGCGCCGACGCCCCGGTAAGCACCGGAGACGTTTGTGCTCGACGGCTCCGCCGATTCGCTTCCGTAAAAGGAAATAATAACCGAAGAATTAAACGGGTTAGGTGAAATAACCAGTTCCGGTTTTGGAGGCAAATTACTCGCGGTTTCTGCGATACCCGTAGCATTGGTAATCGGCAGCAAAACACACGACCTGTGTATATCGTCGTGATAAACGCAGTTCGTCGCGACAAGCGTATCACCGGGGACATACATCGAATCGCCGTTGTTGAGATTGATATCGAAATGCGGATATATCGCCGAGGTTACGACTATTTTAAGCCTGTGCCCGGCGAGAAATGTCGTCGCGATGTCGTGAAACTCGATATCGACCGGATAGACCGTCCCCGGAATCATCAATTCTTCGACTCCGAGCGTATCGCGGAAACGCATCCGGTGAATTCCCTGCGTCAAAATCATCGACCTGCCATCGGGATAGACATCGCAAAGTCGCACCGCAAAATCGGTATCGAGACGGTTCGAGGAAACGTAAAGCCGAACAGTAACCGGTCCGGTTATCGATATATCCTCCGCTAAAACTGGAGTCGTAAATATAACGTTGTCGTCCCGGCCTTCGACCGAATCGCGGATATCGTAGGGGCCAACCTTCAGGTCGGGTATCGTCGGGTTAAACCTCGAGCCACCGAACGCAGGGGACGGGTCGCGCGGGTCGTATAAAAACGTATCCGGCGGAACACCAGCGGGCGGAATATCCCACGATAGCGCATTCCCCGGCTGCAGATAAAGCGTATCGAAGCTGTCGCTTAACGAATACCAATCGTCGGAATCGAGCCATTCGTCGCTGCCCATCAGGAAGAACCGCCCTACCGGGTCGGTGTCGTATCCGTTGGCTGCGCCCCGAAGATAATAGTCGAAAAACCGCTTGGCTGCGATTTCATCGACACCCTCGGCGGCGGGAAACTCCAGTTCGCCCTGGTCGAGTTTGCCGATTCCCGAGTGCGTCCACGGACCCATAATAAGCTTATGTTGAGCGCGCACCGAGACATCGCTACGCGTTTGGATATCGTGGAAAGCCCGGATTATATCCGCTGGATAATGGTCGAACCAACCGCTGACAAGCAGCATCGGTATGTGGAATTCCTCGGGGTAATCGCTGTTGGATTCGACATACTCCCAAATCCAGTTATAGACCGGATTAGCGAGAATGAGCGCCGTGGTCGTAAAACCGAGGAACGCGAGAGCCTCGCAATGTTCCTTCCGATATACCCCGGCGTAATAATAATTCGTGTATTTTATCTTATAGTCCACTATCCACGGCGCTGCGCAAACAAGATGCGGTGGGTTATGTCTCGCTGTCTGGAACTGAATCATACCGAGCGCGGAGCCGCCGTATGTCCCAACATTGCCGTCGCACCAGTCTTTGGCGGCTATCCATTCGATACAGTCATAGCCGTCGAGACCGCGGTCGTAGCCTGTGCTTTCTGCATCTTCGGAGGCATAAAACCCGCGCCAATCGAGCGTAACAAAATTATAATGATAGAAATTCCAGAACCCGGTGGTATCTTCAGGGTCGGCAAAGAGAGACGATAGCCGGTAACCATCTTTATTATACGGAGTTTGGATGAAGATTACAGGTTTCGCTACCGTAGAGTCGGACGAATAGAAATCCGCGGCGAGCGAGTCCCCAGTTCTGACCGGTATCCAGATGGGCGTAAAAAGCGTATCGGCGAAAAGAGAAACCGATAACAGAGTCGGTATTAATAAAACGAACGTTATCCACTTTCTGTCCATAATAGCTCCATTACGGGAAATATATTTAGATTACCGTATTAAGTTATGAGAGCTTTTTCGATTTCCAAAGCGATTTTTTACTATACAGGATTTGGGTTACTCAGAATAAAAAATCAAAATTGTCGTCGCATTTTGCGAAATGCAAGACAAATCCGCCGGGTGGCATCCGTCGAAAGCCCGTGAATACTGTATCGCGAGTAGGCACATATTTTGCTCATATATATTCGAAATGAAGAGGATTCGATGCGCGAATAAACCGGCCGGTTTTACGCTTATCGAACTTATGATAGTCGTCGTAATAATCGGCGTTCTCGCCTCGTTAGCCATAGTTCGCTATTCCGAAGCGACGAGGAAAGCAAGGTATTCTGGAGCGCGGCTGTGGCTAAAACGAATATACCAATCGCTCGAGGAATTCTATGCCGAGCATGGTTGCTATCCCCCAGATGTCCACAGAAATGTGGCGCCGCCCGGGCTGGTCGCCAATTATCTCGACCTGTGGCCGAACCCGACTATGGACGCCCTCAACAGTATATACGACTACGAAAACCAACCTTTCGACGGCTCCCGCGGTATCGGCGTAACCTATCTCGGAAGAGACCTTATTCACTCCCACGCCTACGACTGGGCTTATACCAACGGTTTTCCCGGAGAGATACTCGAAATTCCCGACCACGACGATTTGTTCATCGTCATTGCCAAAAACGTCCAGACCTGCCAGTCGGAGGGAGCGGGTCTTGCGCGGTAAGGCTATCCCCCACCGAATAAACCCTTGACTAATCTGTCAAAAACACTAAATTTCTTATATTTATTTATTTTGATTATAATTACAGGTTACAGATAATATGGAATATAATTTCAAAGGGAAAACCATACCGCAGCTTCTCGAGGATTCCGCGCGGCGCGTCCCGGAACAGAAAGCGTTGATGGTTAATAAAGGCGATGGCAACCTAAATAACGTGACCTACGCCGAATTGCTCGAACGCGTCCGGCGGCTATCGTCGTTTATCCAGAGGGAGGGTTTCGAGAAAGGCTCGCATATAGCGCTTTTGGGTAAAAACTCCCCCGAATGGGCGACGACGTATTTTGCGATTCAGAGCGCCGGTTACGTGGTAGTCCCTCTCGACGCCGCACTGAAATCGCAGGAACTACGGCATATAATCCGACATTCCGACTCCACCGCCATATTCCTTCACTCAAAACATTTGGATACGGTTTTGGACGACGGCGAAACGTTAATCGAGGGAATCCCGTATTTCGAGCTTGAAAAAATCGACGAATACGTGAACCGCGAGGTCGACCCACTGCCTCCACGTTATCCGGAAAACGACGGTTCACCTGCTGTAATTATCTATACGTCCGGCACGACGGGTTCGCCCAAGGGGGTTATCCTGAAACATAGAAACATCGTCGAGGATATAAACAGCATTCTTCTGCGAATAAAGGTCTTGCCCGACGACGTTTTTATATCGGTTCTTCCGGCTCATCACGTTTTCGAGGCGACTGGGGGATTCCTTACACCGATTGCTCTCGGTTGCGGTATATGTTACGCCCGCGCTTTGAGGGGCAAAGAAATTCTCGAGGATATACAGGCCTCCGGCGCGACTATTATACTCGGAGTTCCGCTTTTATTCGAAAAATTTTATAACGGTATCCGCAAAGCGTTGGAAGCAAAAGGCGTCCTTACAAGCGCGATGTTTTACTCCGCATTAGGCATTTCGAGCCTTATAGATAGCGTATTCGGTGGGAATTCTGGCAAGGTTGTTATGAAGAAATTCCGCGATAAGGCTGGATTCGGAAAACTCAGGCTGATGGTCTCTGGGGGTGCGGCTATCAGAACCGAAGTGGTCGAGTTTTTCAACAGTTTCGGCATCGATTGCCTGCAGGGCTACGGCCTTACCGAGACCTCGCCAGTTCTCGCGGTCAATCCGCCGGAAAAAATTAAACCGGCATCTGTCGGCCCGCCGGTCGACCATGTCGAAATCAGAATAGACGGCCCGAATGCGGAAGGTATAGGCGAAATACAAGCAAAAGGCGGTCCCGTATTCGAGGAATACTATAAAAACCCGGAAGCTACCCGAGAAACGTTTACCCACGACGGCTGGTTTAAAACAGGCGACCTCGGTAAAATCGACGAAGACGGATACCTTTATATAATGGGACGTGGAAAGAACCTGATAGTAACCTGCGGCGGAAAAAACGTATATCCCGAAGAACTCGAGGAGAAGCTCAGTTCGTCGGAGTTAGTTCTGGAATCGCTTGTAATGGCCGTCCGTTACGGCGATTGTGAAGAGCCGTTCGCGATACTCGTCCCCGATTTCGACGCTGTAGACGCTCATTTCGACGGCGCTTGGACCGACGAGCAACTCGAAACGATTTTCAAAGAAATTATTGAGAACGTAAACCGCAATATGGCGGGATATAAACGTATCAAAGGTTTCAAAATCCAGCGGGAGGAATTCCCGAAAACCTCCACCCGCAAGATTAAACGATATTTATATATCGGCAAGGAGATAATGGTTTAGTGCGAACTAAGAGTTTCGCGGCTATTGGCTGTTTGAAAAGCTGTAAATCGGTTTATTAAAATCGATGATTTTCGTTACGAACTTCGTATTTTTATGTTGCATAGAATAACAAAAAATATAAATTACATATAATAAGAAATCACAAACCCTGCTAGAT
>QNEE01000090.1 GCA_003645085.1 bacterium
AACTCGAAAACTACGTCCTGTTCGCCACGATAGACGAGCAGTGGAAAGAGCATCTGCACGCTCTCGACGGATTAAAAGAGGGCATCGGCCTTCGCTCATACGCGCAGAAAGACCCGCTTATCGAGTATAAGCGCGAAGCCTTCGATATGTTCACCGACCTGCTCGAAAGAATTAACAGGCTCTCGCTCGAAAGGCTTTTCCGGGCACAAGTCGCTCCGGCTCCACCCGAGATTGTCCGCGGACGCGAACGCGGATTACAGGAAATCCACAAATCGACCGACGGATACGGTGTCGGTGCCGCGGCGCGCGCCGCAGGAGTCGCCCAAAAAAGCACCGGGGTTCCTCCGCCGAGAAGACAAAGCCCACTTTCGGGAGCGCCGCCGAAAAGCAAAACCATAGTCAAAGGGAAGAAGGTCGGAAGAAATGACCCCTGCCCGTGCGGCAGCGGGAAAAAATATAAAAACTGCTGCGGACGAAAATAAGATGTCATTGCGAGGAGCGCCAGCGACGTGGTAATCTCCGCAAAATACCGAGATTGCTTCGCCTACAGCTCGTAATGATGGAATAATTATCGGTCGAGAGGAAAGATTTCTCACTACGCTCGAAATGGCAGGAATGTGCGAATAAAAACAGCTATAATATTATCGCTGCTTACGGCGGAAATTGCCTTATCTCGAGGCATCGGAATCTACGGCCATATTTCGCCAACTATTCCGCTTTGCGAACACTGGTTCGAACACGTCTCGGTGTATCCAGCTCTCGAAACGGGTTTTTCTGTCGAATTACCCGGGCCGTCCCATTTCCGATATCGTTTCGAAGGCTCGTTTGCGAAATTTCCTGCAGGGGGAGCGCTCGAATCCGGCAAAGCCGCCTGGGGTGGCGCAGGGATTCTAATGCGAAAACCGTTGTCCGACGCGATAGACGCGATTATAGGCCCTCAACTGCTCGTAGGTTTCGCCGACGGTAAAGGCGAATATAGGCTCGAAGAGGGCGACACCGGCAGCTATCGAATAGAATTCGACGGAAGTGGAAGCGGCTTCGGAATCGGAATTATCGGCGGCGCGATTGTAAAACCGACAACACACCTGCAGTTTGGCCTGCAAGCTGCTGTGATTTATTTTACAGTTAAAGGGGATGTCCCGATTACCGGATACAACCTCGACGAGCCGGAGGCTCCACAGGAAAAAAGTTCCTACGACTACCGTGGCGAATACACCGCGTTCTCGATGAGATTGGTCGCGGGATATGAATTTTAAGTGATTACACGGATGCCGATGTCGTTTCGAGCGGCGAAAGGAAGTAAAATGGGAATACTCGACAAGTGCAGGAATTACGACGACGCCGAGGAAGTCCGGCAACTCGGCCTTTATCCGTATTTCCGCGAAATAGATTCCGAACAGGACACGTGGGTTACGCTCCACGGAGGCAAGCGCGTTTTGATGCTCGGCTCGAACTCGTATATGGGCCTGACCAACCACCCGAGGGTTATTAAAGCGGCAATCAAAGCGACAGAGGAACTCGGCACCGGCTGCGCGGGAAGCCGCTTTCTGAACGGGACGCTGAAAATCCATCGCGAGCTGGAGGAAGAACTCGCCGAATTTATGGGCACCGAGGCGTGTCTCGTCTATTCGACAGGTTTTCAGACCAATTTAGGGACTATCTCCGCGCTCGTCGGGCGCAGGGAATACGTCGTTACCGATAAATTCGACCACGCGAGCATCTACGACGGCGCGCGATTGGCGTTCGGTGAATATATCCGCTACGAACACAACGATATGGCCGACCTGGAGCGCAAACTGCAGAATATCTCTCCCGAAGCGAATAAATTTATCGTTGTGGACGGAGTATTCTCTATGGAGGGGGATATCGCGAAGCTCCCCGAAATCTGCGACCTGGCGGAAAAATACGGCGCGGAGGTTATGGTCGACGACGCCCACGCGATTGGGGTCCTCGGCCCGAACGGGAATGGCACCGCGGCACATTTCAGTTTGCAGAGTAAAGTCGCGATGACGATGGGAACGTTCAGCAAATCGCTTGCGTCTCTGGGAGGTTTTCTCGCTTCGGAGGCGAGCGTTATCGAGTTTTTAAAACACAACAGCCGCGCGCTAATTTTTTCAGCATCCCCCTCACCGGCCAATGTCGCCGCAGCACGGGAGGCCCTTCATATAATAGAGGAAGAGCCGGAGCGCCGCGAAAAACTATGGGAGAATACCCGCTATATGCTCGATTCGTTCAAAGAAATGGGATATAACACCGGAGTGGCGGAAACTCCCATAGTGCCGCTTCACGTCGGCGATATGATGACGGCGTTCACGATGTGCCACCGTCTCGAGGAAGAAGGCATCTTTATAAATCCAGTCGTGCCGCCGGCGACACCGCCGGGGGATTGTCTTATCCGCGTTAGCTTTACGGCGACGCACACCCGCGACGACCTCGATTTCGCCCTCGACGTTTTCCGTAAAGTCGGCATAGAGATGGGAGTGATAGATAGTTAAACCGCGAAATTTAAAGTGAGTAAATAATTATGAAAAAGACAATTATATTTATAGTTATTATGTTTTCGTTCGTTATCGCCTGCGCTAATATCGGAGGGGAAAAGGCTACTACGACAACTAATTCCCGTCCGTCGCCGTTGAGTATAAACGTAACCAAAGGGAATCTCGATATCCCGGTGCAGATTCAGGTTACCAATCGCACGAAAAGAATCCTTACTTACCTGGAGGTGGAGTTGACGTTCGAGGATACACTCGGCGACGCAAAATGCAAAATAGCTGTCGACGTTATCTCTGATGATTGGGTTATGCAGGGTAATCTCGAGCGGGTAAAACTTCGAGATAACGGCACCAATTTGTATAGGATAGACGTTTCGGAACTCGAGGTCTCCGATTGCTGGGCGCAGTTTGTCGAGTCCTGGCCGAATGTCGCGGTAACCGGCAGGATAACCGATAAAGAATTCACCGAACCGGACGATTGGTAAGGAAATATTGAGATGGCAAAAATACTTCTAACTGGCGGAGCGGGGTATATCGGTTCACACGTGAACCTCGCGTTTGCCGGGGCCGGACACGAAACGGTTGTTCTGGATAATCTCTCTACGGGTTTTCGAGAGCTTGTGGTTGCCGGAGAGCTTATAGTCGGCGACCTTCTCGATAAATCGACAATCGACCGCGTTCTCAAAGAGGGTAGATTCGATATCATTATTCACCTTGCGGCGAAATCGTTGGTCGGGGAATCGCTCGAAAATCCGGGATTATATTGGCGGAATAATATTTTCGGCACGCGAAATCTTCTGGATGCGATGCTCGAATTCGGGCCGGGAAAGATAGTATTCAGCTCGACCGCGGCGGTCTATGGCGAACCGGAAAAAATTCCGATACCGGAGAGCCATCCGCTTGCGCCAATCAACCCTTACGGACGCACAAAACTCGCTATCGAGTGGATGATTCTCGACGAGGCGAAAGCGAACGGTATCGACTATTCGATTTTAAGGTATTTCAACGCCGCCGGCGCAGACCCCGAAAAGCGAGTCGGTCTGTTGATTCCGCTCGACCCGCATCTAATCCCGGTTTGCCTCGATACCGTTTTTGGGAAGCGTGATAAAGTCCGCGTTTTCGGCGACGATTACCCGACATCAGACGGCACCTGTATCCGCGATTATATTCATGTAACCGATTTAGCTACCGCGCATCTGAAAGCTGCACATATTCTGCTCGACGGCGGCGATTCGATGACGCTAAATCTCGGCACGGGCAGCGGTTTTAGTGTCCGCGAAATAATCGACTCGGTTCAAAACGAGACAGGCCAAAAACTCCCCGTCGAGTTTGTAGAGCGCAGGCCTGGAGACCCGGCAATCCTTATCGCCGACCAGGGCAATGCCGGGAATATACTCGGCTGGCAACCGGAGTATTCCGATTTATGGACAGTTGTTCATACCGCATGGGAATGGCGGAAGAAAGCGGAGAGTGGTGAGCAGTGAGCAGCGGGTGCCCCCCAATTGCCTCCGATTTTGTTTAATGCGAATCCTCCTGATAAATACTTTTCATTATCCACGCGGGGGAGCGTCGATTTATGTGCTCGGCCTGGCTGACCTATTGCGCGAACGCGGCCACGAGGTTTTTCATTTTGCTATGAGGCATCCGTTGTCTCTTCGATGCCCGGAGACCGAAGAATACTGGCCTTCTTATATTAACTACCCCGAACTACTCGAAAAAGGCGTTTTCCGTAATAGCCTGAAGGTGCTTAAACGAACGCTGTATTCATCGGAGGCAAAAGACGGCTTGGCACATCTACTGGACGAACTTGGTCCGGTTGATATTGCGCACGCGAACAATATCTTGCACTATCTTACACCGGCGGTTTTCGAGCCGCTAAAAGCACAGAATATCCCGATTATATGGTCCCTCCACGATTACTCATTAATCTGCCCTAATACTAATTTTTTCGACCAGAGAAGCAATCGACTATGCTCGAAATGCCTTAAAGGCGGGTTACGGTTTATCCATGCTCCGATTCGCCGCTGTAAGAAATCGTCCTTTGGCGCAAGCCTCGTCGCGGCTCTCGAAAGCTGGAGACATCGAATTAAAGGGGTTCCGCAGATTCCGGATTTGTATATCTCGCCGAGCGAGTTTCTCGCCGAGAGGTTTTTCGATGCCGGTTTTAACCGCGAGAAATTCGCGATTGTGCCCAATTTCGGGCCGGTGCCCACCGAGTTTCCTCCAAAAACTCGGTTCCCGCGCGGAACGCGCGATAGTTATGTTCTTTTTGCGGGGAGGCTCTCGCCCGAGAAGGGGGTTGCAACGTTAGTCGAGGCTTGGAAGCGCGTTCCGCGCAACGCGACCCTTCGGGTCGCAGGCACCGGCCCTATCGAGGATAGATTGAGAAAAATTGCCAGTGGCGCGGGAAACATAGAATTCCTTGGTTTTTTAGACCCCGCCGATTTAGCAAGGATAAGGCGCAACGCACGGTTTCTGGTTATCCCCAGCGAATGGTGGGAAAACGCGCCTCTGACGATTCTCGAAGCCTTTTCTGATGCTGTCCCCATTCTCGGCTCGAACATCGGCGGGATTCCGGAGATGGTCCGCCCGGGAGAGACAGGCGAGCTTTTCGAGCCGGGGAATGTCGACGACCTCGCCGAAAAGGCAAAATACCTATGGGACAATCCCGATTATTGCGTAGAATTAGGTAGAAAAGCGCGGCGAGTCGCCGCTAACGAATATTCTCCAGATGCCCATATCGGGCGAATCGAGAAGATATATCGAGAATTAATCAGCGGCAGGAGTTCGGAAACCTGATTCTTTCTTTTTTAATTTGAATAATTTAGTCAGAAGAGGAAACAAAACCGCGAAAATCGCGCTATTGGATATTATATGCAGAACCGCGAACCAAAGTCCCCCGATAATAAACGGCACAAAAGTCGTTTTAGAGGATATGGCGACATAAGACCCCAAATTTGTCAAAATATCATAGATAAGCGTAACGATTAACCCCGTTGCAGCCGCGGCGAGAATACTCATTCCGGGTTTTAATGTCGATTCGAATATTCTCCGTAGCAATGCTCCGCCGATTCCTATTAGTGCTCCGCCGATAATCTGCGCCACAAACACGGGCGGAGGCGCGATGCCATAGGGCGATAGCGCCGAATACAATCCGAACCCCAGCGCACCGACAATCGCGCCCCATCCGGTGCCGAGAAGATACCCGCCGAAAGCCAGAGTAAGCGTAACCAGTTCGATATTCGGCACCGCGGCCAGCGCGTAGCCGAGCGTAACCGCGAGAGCGATGATTACGCCGCCGTATGCCGCCCGCGCGACAGGATTTTTCGCTTTGTTATGTTGTTCGTTCATTTATAACTATAATTGCGGTCTCCCGCCTGACAATCTCTCGCTTTCTTTTTCTAATTTCTCGATTCTTCTTATCGCGTCTTTTATTACCTAATCTTGGGCAGATACTATTGCCGATAGATTGCAGCGTTCCAGCCGTTTTTCGTTCCGTGTGTGAGGCCCTTGTAGTCTCTCGACGTGCGAGAGGGGGCAAGCCGCACCCTGTGGGTTTGCTCGGTTAAATTTGTATGGCCATAATTCCACGCACCCACATAGATTATCCTTATAGGTTGGGTGCGTGTGGCGTATTTTGAATTATAGTCTGGTATTTTGGTTATCTATTTACAATAATAATATTGTATTTCAATAATTGCAAGCGATTTTCTATAGAACCCCGTATTACCGGGAGCATTAATAGCCGGTGCCTGCAATAGCTAATTTTGCATTTTAGATTTTTTATTTCGTATTACTTCCTCTCTGCACGGAAATTTACTCTTTTCGTATGTCCCTCCGAATCGGTAATCGAAACCGTATGCCGCCCGGTTTCCAGCGCTATCGGCATAGTGTGCCTGTCGAGAGTCGCGCCGATAAAATCGTCGTCGAGATACCAATATAATTCGCTTTTCTCGACACTATATGCCGCTTTCGCGATTACTTTCTGATACTCGCCCGTAATATCTCTCGGCACGAGAATCCTGCTGCCTTCGACCGGGTAGATTATCTCGATAGGGTTGTCGAAACTGAGCGTCGGGCAATCGGGATTGTGCGGTGGGACCGCGCGGAAGCTCTGTCCGCGTTCTTTTAAATACTGCACGACCTCCGGCGGGTAAACGAGGCGGTCCACCTCTCTATACTCGCCGGTCTCCCAGCACATCGAGCAAACTTGATATGTCTCGTCGTCGTTTAAGAACAGCGTCCGGTGATACGGGCAGATTTTCAGTGTTTTAACCGTCCGCGGGCTGTCGCGTATTATTTTATGTTCGCATTCGGGCTTCGCCAGATACCCACTTTCCGCGCAAAGTTCTACCTCGGTCAAATCGAGCGCAGGTTTTTTAAACCACGCCAATTTTGGGTTTTTCGGTAGCGAGTTGAAAATACTGAAAAGGAGCGTTCCGGCAGAGCGCGAGCCCATTAAGTTCGGATTGCCCTCTCCAGAAAAATTGCCCGCCCACACTCCAATAGTCCATTGGGGCGAAACGCCGATAGCGAGCGCGTCGCGATGACCGTAACTTGTGCCGGTTTTCCACGCTATCGGCCACTGGTTGGAGAACTGGTGCCAGTAATATTCGGAGCCGGGGCGTTTAAGCTCCTTGAGAATTTCGAGAACGAGGTAACACGCGCCGGGGCTTATAAGTCGATTGCCCGGTTCGAGAGAATCGCCTTCGAGAACGATAAGCCCTGAGAAATCGCCGGAGTTACCGAGTCCGCGATAGAGCGCGACTAAATCCCAGATTCTGCCTTCGGCTCCGCCGAGAATCAGCGGAAGACCGTAGTCGTCGGGCGTCCGAAAAAGTGTAGTCATTCCCGCGACCTGTAGAAACGAGTAGAACTCGTAAATACCATAGGTGTAAAGAAGCCTGACCGCCGGAACATTGAGAGAATTAATCAGCGCCGACCGCGCGGTAACGAGTCCACGGAATTCCATATCCGCGTTATAGGGCGAAAACGAGCCGTAATAGGTCGGAATATCCTTTATCCGCGAATCCGGGAGTATAATCGCCTCGTCCATCGCAAGAGCGTAAAGAAAAGGTTTCAAAATAGACCCGGTAGAACGCGGCGCGATTACGCCATCGACCTTGCCCAGTCTCTCGTCATCGAAAAAATCTTGCGAGCCGACATAGGCTCTAACCTTGCCTGTTCGGGTCTCTGCGATAAGAACAGCTACATTATCTGTGCCGTATCTCTGCAGATTTGCGGCGTGTTCTCTCGCTAGTTCCTCGGCGAGAGTCTGAATATCCATGTCGATAGTCGTGCGAACCCTCCTCCCGGGGAAAATATTTTCCATTCTTCGCGCCAAATGCGGTGCGTGAACCGGGAAAGGCACCTGCCCGCCGGGCACAGACTCCATCAGCGAGAGCTCGAACGTCTCTTCGTCGATTACCCCTTCATCGAGGAGCTTTTTCAAAAGATTATCTCTTTTTTCCTTGAACTGCTCCTGCCCTGCGACAGGATTAATAAGCGACGGGCTATTCGGCAAAACCGCAAGCGCGGCGGCCTCTGCCCAGGTCAGCTCGTCCGGTTCCTTTCCCCAATATCGAAGACAGGCCGCTTTATAACCTATAATATTCCCTCCGTAAGGCGCGTGGGTGAAATATATCCGCAGTATATCCTCTTTCGAGTATCGGATTTCGAGCTTGACCGCCTGAACCATCTCCAGCAGTTTGTTGAGTATGGTCCGCTCTTTAGGTCTCGATATCCGCGCGACCTGCATTGTGATAGTGCTTGCGCCGCTCAACCTTTCCGATGATTTCGCGTTCTGGATTATCGCCCTGATAACCGCTATCGGGTCGACTCCGGGATGATAAAAAAAGCGTTTATCCTCATAAAGAATAACCGCTTTCACCAGTTTTTCGGGAATTGGTTCCTCCGACGGCGGGAAACACCACTGTTCGTTAGAGTTAAGGAATATTCTGAGATACTCGCCTTCCTCGTCGAGGATTAGCGTGCTGTAATCCCCGAGGAATAACGGCGATGGCAGCGGCGTAACGACCCAGACTAAACCCAGTAGGAAGGCAATCGCCGCGATAGCTATTTTGAACTTCTTCATCTCCCGATAACTTCCACTTCCTTGCCTGCGACAGTCGCCCTGAACCGGTTATCATACATCGCTTCGACCTTCGTCGGCGGAAGGAAAAATTTTCCGACCGTAACCGCGTTCAGCTTGACAAGGAAATCGAAGGTCTGTCTGCGATAGGACCTATCGAAAAACCACATTATCCTGTCGTCCCTGATATCCACATATTCCTCGCGGTTCAGGATGAAGCCTTTTGTCCATTCGGGAAGATACTCGCCCGAAAGCCGGATATTCTCTATCTCCCATCCTGCGGGGATAATCTGCACCAGCGCTATTTCCTCTATCGCCGATGAATAATAGCTTTTTACCCTGAAATGCCCCCAGAAAGTCTCGCCCTGTCGGACGCTAATCGGGTTTATCGGCATCCCGTCCTCGTCGAGCCAGCGAACCTCCAGGTCGAGGTAACAAGACTCGGTGCCGACCCCTTCTCTGAGCGGGACACCTTCCCATTCGAGCATCGCGTAAGCCTTCTTATCCGATGTTAATTTGACCGTAACCTCTTCGCCGAAACCCTCCGTTATCGGTATGCTGTATGTCGGTTTATCGGTATCGAACTTTATTTTATCGCCCCCCGGTAGTATAACCTCTCCTTTCATCGGTTTACCGGTTTCACCGTAATATTTTAAAAATTTGCCCAGCGCGAGTAGACAATACCCAGTGGTTTGTGTGGAAAGCCACCTGTCGGTCGAGATTTCCTTGCTTATCTCCTGGAATATCGGGAACGCGCGTTTGTTATCTTTCATTAAGGTTAGTATTTCGAGGATTATCGCCCTGTCTCTCAAGGCGGAACCGTATGTTCCTCCGAACTCGTGATAATCGGCAACAACGAGACCGGCCTGCGCCATAATCTCTTTCGCTGTCGATTTCGCCCCGACAATCTGATAGGCCGCTGCGAGATACCATTTAGCCGTGTTGTTCATATCCTTAAGCGAACTTTGCTTGAGCACGTTCATCGCGCCCATAGAGGGCTCTCCGGCCATCGCAAGCAGATAAACCCGATAGGCCCGAACGAACGTATTATCGTCGGCCTCCCGGCTTTTCCTCGTTTCGTAACGAATCCACCGTTTAAACATATCCTCCGGCACGTGATACCCCTGGTTTTTCGCTTCTATCATAAAGTGCCCGGCATAATTAGATGCCCATTCCGAGGTCCGATTTTGGTTCGGCCAGTAACTGAAACCGCCGCTGCTCGTTTGGAACCGCCTTAATCTCTGGATAGTCTGATTGACGATTGCGTCGACTTTTAATTGGTCGGCCTTGCCGATATCCGTTACGTTTTTCAGATAAAGTTGCGGAAAAGCCGCCGAGACGGTCTGTTCGATACAACCGTAGGGATATCTGATAAGCCACGCCAGCCGGTGGTTGAACCTGAGTTTTTCCAGTCTGGAAATAGTCAACTCGGCAAAGTTCGTCCCCTCGATACCGTCGTCGGGTATAACGAATGAAACCGTTTTCCCCGGGTCGAGCGGCGACCCTTCGGAGGAATATATACACGGATTGACCGGCCGAACCGCTATTTCTGTCGTCTCCGATGCGGTGTGTTTTCTCGATTTTGCGGTAACGGTTATTTTGCACACTCCGACCGCCGATTTTGCTTTTATTCTAAAGAAAACGTCCCGCTCCCCCTTTTCGTTCATCGTAGTAATTATATTTTTCTTGCTGATATTCTCGATAGGGCCGTCGAGCTTGATACTGACCTCGACCCTCCCGATTCCGTCTTCGGTCGCAAATACGGTAACCGGAATCAGTATTTCATCTTCGGGGCCGAGAACACGTGGCAAAGTCGGCATAACCATAAGCGGCTTTTTAACCGGGACAGTCTCCTCGGCGTGGCC
>QNEE01000091.1 GCA_003645085.1 bacterium
GTTCTATGTCCGGGTTAATTCACCCGTCGATACGATATTTGGCGATAGCCTCGTTTATTGCGCCGGTTGGCACGGTTTCGGCGCGAGCCTCGCTGGACTCGATACGACGATAAACGATTTCAATTTCACCGTTCACGACCCGTGCAGCATAATCTATAACTGGACAAGCTATCTCGTTCCGCTTTATGTCTATTCCGACCATGGTAGTCCGGTTCCGGACGATACGACTTATTGGATTCCCGGTGCGACTGTTAACGCGTTTGTAACCAGCCCAGACACAGCAGGCGGAATCGACGGCGAACGTTGGGTTTGCACCGGCTATACAGGAACCGGAGACGCACCGAGCGGAACCGGTAGCGCGCTTAGTTTCGAGATATACGACACCTCGTCTATTACATGGAACTGGGACCGCCAGCTTAGGCTTACTATCGAGAGCTGGCCCGAGTATTATGACCACCCGTGGCCGGATGTCGGCGACCATTGGTATCCCGCCGGCGATTCGGTCTATGGCTGCGTCGTTAGTCCCGTTTTCGACGACCCGGATACGATGTATTGCGTAGGTTACTTCGGAACCGGCTCCGCGCCAGCGGTGTCGCATCAGGTCGAGTTCGGTTTCTATCTCGATGAACCGTCGATAATAACCTGGCGCTGGTATCCAAGAGATACCGTCGCGCTATTGCTGGTCGAAAGCGACTACGGTTCGCCGCGACCTTACGACCTCACGGCCTGGCTTATCGGCGAAACGGTCGATGCGACGGTCGACTCGTCCGTTATGGTCGGCCCGATGCGCGTCGATTGTATCGGCTGGCGCGGGACGGGAAGCGTTACTCCCGCAACGGGCGACTCGAACCACGTAACATTCGATATATTCGTCGATTCCTATCTGCTGTGGCTATGGTCGGAGGTTTTCTCTTTCGAGGTCCGTAATCCGACCGGTTATGGCGACCCCGAACCGGATGTAGGTATCTATATGCATCCTGCGGGCGCATGGGTCTATGGTGAGATGCTCGACCATCCTTACTGGACAGGCACGGATACGATGTATTGTGTCGGATACAACGGCTGGGGCAATTTACCGGCAAGCGACCCGCATACCGATTTCGGGTTTAATATAACTATGAATTCCGGGTTGGAATGGCTATGGTCGGATGAGGCCTACTGGTTAACGGTCTATTCCGATTATGGCGACCCATGGCCGCACGGAACAACATGGTGGATTCCCGGAGCGATGGTCCCAAACGCACACGTGGATAGCGCCGTCGTTGTCTCGCCGGGAATTCGCGCCCATTGTGTAGGGTGGATAGGAACCGGGTCCGCGCCTCCGAGCGGCACCACTAACGTTATGCCGAACTTCTCGATGCTTTCAAACAGCACCATAACCTGGCTCTGGGAAATGCAATACTCGTTCCATGTCTCGAATGAAGGTCCGGCGCCGATGGGATTCGATACTCCTGTGCCGGCTCCAGGGACTTACTGGCACGACATCGGCGATACGGTAGTCGCGTATATCACCGACAATCCTGCTCCGCCGCCTTACGATTCTATGTGTTGTATCGGAATGACAGGCTCGGGCAGCGCGCCCCTCTGGAGTCCGCAGGATTCTATCTGGTTTATACTCGATGCACCGAGCTCTTGCTACTGGCACTGGATGCACGAGGACAGTGTCGCGCGCCTCGACGTTTATAGCGAATACGGCTGGCCATCACCGTGGGGAACGACCTATTGGCCGCTCGGTTCGACCGTAAACGCCACAGTCGATGCTTATGTCGAGGTCGATAGCGTTAGCCGCTATTTCTGCGAAGGATTTACGATTAGTGGTGCGGTGGACTCTACCGACACGGTTATATTCATCAGCTTCATAATCGACGAGGACACGGAACTATGGTGGCATTGGGTCGGTCAGTTCTACCTGACGCTTTTCTATGAGGGCCTGCCGACCGTAATTCCGGACTTAATCGGCGAGGGCTGGTATGCCGAACGCGACACTGCGTTCTTCGAGTGTGAAACGCCTATATTCGATTCCGGTATTTACTACGGTTTCTTGAAATGGCATATCGAACCGGATACGCTGGTTATGGACATCGATTTCGGCGATACACTCATATTCCACGACTGGATAATAATGAACCAGCCGTCCTCGGCGACCGCGAGTTATACTCCGGCGGTATACGCTTCCATATTCAAAGACCCGTTATCGAACGACGAGGGCTGGATATCGGTCGACGGAATAATCTACGATTCTACCGCCACCTGGACATCTTGGTGGGGTTCTGGCAGCTACCACGATATAGAGGTTCCCGAAACCGATTCGACCGCGTCCGGCGAGCGGTATTCGTTCCACCATTGGTCGGACGGTCTGCCGATAGCCCATAGAGTCGGCCCGATAGAGACGGATACTTCCTTCACCGCATATTACGACGGTCAGGTTATGGTCGTCGTAGGCAAACATCCGTCGCATCCGTGGGGCTTTATCTACGCCGACGGCGACACGTTCTGGGACGAAGCGACGCATATATTCTGGTGGACGCCGGGGCCGCCGCACGAGATAGGCGTATCCACGCCGGATTCCTGCGGTTCCGAGGATTGCGATTCGATGAGATATTTCTTCCGCGAATGGTCCGACGGCGGAGACACTGTGCACTGGACCGATTCTATAACCGCTCCATCTTACTTCATCGCATACTACGACCAGAAAATAAAGGTCTATCTCGAGAAATCTCCGCCGCATCCTTACGGTTATTTCCTTTTCGAGGGCGATACTGTCCGTGATGTTTCGGAATATAATTTCTGGGCAGATTCCGGTGAAACGCCGTATATCGGTGTCAGTGAATTCGATATCGCAGACCACGAACCCGGAACCGATACCGTGTGGTCGTTCACCAACTGGAGCGATTTCGGAGCGATTATTCACGAGATAGGGCCGGTGGTTGAACCGGAAACGGTTACCGCATATTATAATGTCGATACGGTCGTTCTCGCATTCGAGCTTTCCGCCGACTTCTGGAATGTCGATACCGTAAGAGTCGGATGGACGAGGACGATGGTCGATACCGAATTGATAACGCTGTCCAATCTGGGCAACGTGCCTATAGATGTGGGTTTCTATATGGATGACCCCGGGCCGTGGACTTCGGGATTCCTTCAGGGAATCGACCGGTTCGTGTTGCGAATCCATTTAAATGACGACGCTGTTTCTGCGCCTACGTTCAGCGTTATCAACGATTATGTGAAAGCCGTCCTCGAATGGGCTACCAGCGGAACCGGCGGCAGATTCGGCCCGTGCGGCGAGAATATCCTCCCGCCGCCATATACGACACCGCATCAAACGGACTATGTCTGGATGCAATGGCTTAGTCCGACAGCCTGCAGCACCGGCGACGGTTACGGATATCACGTTCTAACCGTCAAAGTTATCGGCAAGTATCATATGCCGTAACTACGGATAATTAGCGGGCTAAAGTCGATTACTCCCCTCCCCTTATGGGGAGGGGATTTTTATTGCCTATCCGGAGATTGTTAATTACTTTTTAGAAAATTAACCGAAACTTGCTTTTTCTATCGACCAAAATGGTCAACCGGCATAAATATATTGAAACGGCGGCGCTTTTCTCCCTTTATGGATTGGTAATTTCTGCGCTCTTTTCGATAGTCCTCGTCGAGATTTTTGCAGGGCTACTTTTTCTTTTATGGGGCTTGCATCTGATAACCGTGGAAGATGGCTGGGTGAAACGCTCCTTGATAACCTGGGTGCTTTTGGTTTTTGTTGGTTTGCGTCTTTTATCTATTCCCTTTTCGGTAAATATTGGCGCCTCGCTTAAGGTTTTTGAGAAACTGCCGCTTCTTCTTTTGTTTTTTCCTATCTATTCCCTTTTCGAGCGCAAGCGGCTATTGCAGGCGGCAATAATATTCGCGATTGCGGCGGCTGTCGCGGCCTTGCTCGGTGGAGCCAGAGTAGCGCTTTTCGGTCTCGACCGCGCTCGGACAACCTACGGCGGCTATACGGGACTTTCGTTGCAACTCGTAATCGCGACCTCTCTCGCGCTGGGAATCGCTTTTATCGATAAATCCCGGCGATGGATTTTATTGCTGCTTCCTATCCTGATTTTCGGTCTGACAGCTACTTTTGCGAGAACGCAATGGGTAAGTGCGACAATAGCGTTAATATTCATTGTAGCGACGGTCAAACCAAAATATTTGCACTATCTTCTCGCGGGAATCGCAGTGCTGGCTTCGATAGCTCCCGAATCGGTATTCGTAAGGTTTTTGGAAACGTTTCGTTATGGTTGGGATAGTTCGAGGTTACACATCTGGAGCGGTGGATTCCGGTTATTGGAAAATCTCCCTTTTATGGGCTACGGGCCTTACACCTTCGGCTATATTTTCCCGGACGATATCTGGAACTTGGTCATTGACAAAAAAGTCTGGAATTATCACAACGATTTTTTACAGATATTGCTTGAATCCGGTGCGATGGCGATGATTCTGTTGGCAGCTTTATGGGGGATGATATTCCGGGTCGCGGTTCGAGCGACTCGCGATGCCGACATATTTAAAATTTCCGTTTCCGGGGCGTTTATCGGACTTTTCCTCAGTTCAATCTTCAACGGCGTAATTCTCGACCCGATGGTTATGCCGATTTTCGCGTTTCTTCTCGCAATCTTGAGAGATGACAAATTCCCAGAATTGTGTGACGGCGATAGGGTCCTTCTCGTTCGCACCGACCGCCTCGGCGACGTTATTCTTACAACCCCTATGGCTCGAGTTCTCCGCGAGAAATTTCCCGGCGTAAAAGTAGATATGATGACGAAGGGATATTGCGCGGACATCGCATCGATGCACCCCGATATAGATAGGGTGTTTGCTTTCGATAGTATATTTTCGACTTCACAGAGTATTCACGACAGCGATTACGCCGCCGCAGTGCTGGTTCATCCCGACTTGAAAGCCGCGCTGGCTCTTGCTTTCTCACGAATCCCGCTGCGAATCGGGACAGGTTTCAGGCTTTGGTCGCCATTTTTATTAACTTGCAGAATTCTTCGCCATCGTCGGACGGACCGCCATGAGATGCGGCTTAATCTCGACCTGCTAAAACCTTTCGATATCGACCCGGATATGGAAATTGCCCCGCGACTCGAATTAGAAGAGAACTCGCGCGATGACGCGGAACAATTGCTTGCCGAGAACGGCTATTCGGGCGGAACGCTCGTGGTTTTTCATCCGGGAAGCGGTGGTTCCACGCTAAAATGTCCACCGGAGATTTTCGGCAAAGCGGCGAAATTGCTTATCGAAAGGGATGTCGAGATAGCCGTTACCGGCAGTGGCAGCGACAAACACGAAACAGCCACTTTCCTGAGCACCGCAGGTAATGCGGTTATCGTTCTTTCGGAGAAAACCGATATAATACTCCTCGCCGGAGTCCTCGACAGAGCGGATGTCGTTATCGCGTCCGGGACGGGGCCGCTGCATCTCGCCGCCGCGCTCGGAACGCCTGTCGGCGGGGTTTATCCGCCGAGTAAAACCAGCGGGCCGGTGCGATGGGGGCCTCTTGGTTCCAAATCGATAATTATAAGGCCGAACCTCGAAGAATGCGAACGATGCCGTGGGAAATCCTGCCCGCACTACAATTGTATGGAGCTTATCGAACCCGACAAAATAGTCGAAGCCGTACTGAAGTTGATTAATGCGCGCGCTTAAGCTGTTTGATTTCGATATTTCCGGTATCCGACACGCGATAATAGTGCCTTCCGCGCCGAGTTTTTTACATTTTTAATTTCCGTTGCAAGTAGCATAATTACACCATTTTCGGTAAAGTATTAAAATATGACTGACCGGTCGTATCCGCCGACATATATATCGATAAAAACCGGTTATACAACCTAAATTTTGATTTTCATTGAAATTAAGGCGGAAATGCAGGCAAAATAGTTATATATAGCCCGTTTTTAGAAAAGATATTGCCGATTACGAAGATAAAAAAAGTAATATGATGCGGTTTCGACAACCGATTAAAATCTCATAATATTAGTTTATCATGCTATGGTGGAAATCCGTAGTTCGGAGCAAAACCAGGCGGCAATCGCATCCGGGATATAGCTGGAAAACCCCCGACGCGTATTCGAAACTCCCTCCGAATTCCCGATATTTATCCTCTTCGATTTTTAAAACTACCCAATCTACACCGTATCTATAGATAATATTCTCGAATCTCGAGTCCGAACTCGCCAATATTGCCAATTCATAATCCCCAGCCAGACCATTAGCGGCGATAAAATTTCTTTCCGAAAAATAACTCAACCTTCCGGAATCATAACAAGTGAACAATTCATCGCAGTCGGTATTACATTTTATATACTCGGCCAAATCATACGGTTCGGAATAACGTTTCTCTATATATTTTGGGTAATAAACTATCTCGGCAGTTAGGAGGAATAATACTATAACAATCGAGACAACGTCGATTAGCCGTCCAATCTTTTTCGGGAAAGAGTTCGAGATATCTGTTATTAAACCCACTACAATAAACGTTATTACCGCCATTTCCTGGATTAAATACCAGAAAGAATAGGGTGCCTCGGTTGGCATAAAATGCGCGACGAATAAATAATGCAATATCGCGCCGATTACAAAAGGTAAAAGCTTATTGGTTATTACTCCGGAAACGGCCAGCTTCCTTTTTCTTTTAAGAATGATAAAAGCGCCGATAGCGAGTATCGCTATTCCTGTGATAATAATATACAATACTATATTACCGACGCCTAAATAGTAGCTCACTCTCGAACTCCAGAACCAGACGAATTCGCGGATAACTCTCGGGAACCTTGACAGCATTTCGCCGCTTAGCCGGATTTTCCTCGCGCCCGATACAGGGAGGATTTTACCGAAATA
Organism: bacterium; assembly: GCA_003645085.1. Lineage (GTDB taxonomy): Bacteria > UBP14 > UBA6098 > UBA6098 > UBA6098 > QNEE01. The sequence continues at coordinate 6,886 of QNEE01000091.1, forward strand.
AACGAGGTTGGTTATCAAATACGGGACGGCAAAAACAGCTATACCCGCCGCGTATTTCAAAACCTCGATTACCCCTTTTCTTATTGAAATCTGTTTTCCCGTTCGATACGAAATATATAACCCAAGAATAGCTAACAGGAAAACATTGTCGGTTCGGGCGAGAAAAACGAGTCCGGCCAGAAGCCCGAAAATAAAGGCATTCCTTTTCCCTTCCCATTTAATCCACGATAGGGCCAGGATTTGAAGTGCCAGTAAGACCATAGAAGTTTCGAGAAGACAAAACCACAACGTGAACATTCGGAAATTTAAAAATAAAAAGAACATCCCGATAAATAATCCAGCGATTCCTATTTTTAATTTTTCGCAGATTTTTAGGTAAAGGTAAGTATTCAATAACCCTATTATTATCAGGAGAATATACACAGCCCTGAGTCCGGCTAAAGCCCCCGGAAAAACAAGATAAAGCGGTAATATCGTTATTTGCCATAAGGGATGAAAACCGTTAGTAACGGTTATATTATCGTAGGTAAATTTGCCGCATCGTAAGAAATTCTGCGCTATTTTTGGGTAGTAAAAACCGTCGTCTAACGATGCGAATATCGCGCATTCGAGCGGAGATTTGAGACCTATCCAGAGAATAGCGGGAATAAGAAAAAGGACAAGAACCGAGTATCTTATCAGTTTGTTTTCGTCGAAGTTTCGGGTAGGTTTTTTCATAGGTTATTTAACATATTGTTCAGTCCGGCAATTTCGATTAATTTCAATACGCCCCTTCCGTCCCTCTCGTTCTCCTCACGAAGAATATGCTGAAAACCAGCAATATCACGAAAATTACCACACTGAACGCCGCCGCGATTTCGTATGGGTGGGCCTTTTGTTCACCCGTTTTTCAATAACCGATAGCGATTACAGGGATAATTAAACACCGATTGGCGGGTTTGTCGAGGGGAAAATTCGAGGATTGCCGCGATTTGTGCTGGATTTTTTAGGGAAAGGGATTATATTAAGGTCGACGTAAGCGAATATTATGGAGTCAAAAACAAAATAAGTAATTTACGCGATTGGAGGATTCTATGAAATTCCCAAAAAGTATTGAGGACTCTTATAAGGAATGGTTATTAAAAGTTATTAACGGTATAAGAAAGAATTATTGGAGCGCAGAAATCGAGCCTGACGAAGGTTTGATTAAAAATACTTACGAATATGAGGTATTTTCGCTTTTGTCGCTGTTGGCAAAAAAGGATTATAAACAAGCTGAGAAAAAACTTAAGGAAATAGAAGACGGGTTTGATATCAAAGGCAACGGAATACTGGGGAAAATAAAAAAACATATTGATGAAGAGAATAGGATATTAAAAAACCCGGAAGAAATTACTGAAGGAAAGCCCATTCACGTTTTAATGCATTGGTCGAGTTTATTAGGCAGCGAAAAAGAAACCCCGTTAGGGAAGGAAATAGAATTAACTCCTTTTTTCCATCAGTTAGATTTGATTAAAGAAAACGAATATAATACAACTTGGTTTGGTTACATCGGACGAACTAACCAATTCACGAGAGCATTAGGCGAAAAACATCTACGTTTACTTCAAGACCAGATAAAAGATGGAAAGACTACCTATTTATTTATGTATTCCCCTTATTTATCACCTATTGAAAGGTTACCACAACTCCACGTCGGGAAAATAGTAAAAGTCGGCGACACAAATGATATGGACGAATTCTTTAAAAAACCAAATACAGCCCTATATTATAAAGATTATAAAGAAGAAACCCAAGTTCGATACGCTTTTGAATTGGAGGATGTCAGACACATAGAGGAAAATGAATTGTATAATCTTCGCTGGTTCGAACCTAGGTTTCGTAGAGGAAAGAGATACGACCCTATTCCCAAGGTCCCGTATCCTGTATTAGTATACGAAGAGACTGAAAAGCATTGGTTCGAAAAGGGGAACGAACCGCCTGAACCTTTTAAAAAATGGGCAAATGCGGATACAGGTGGAAAGACGCTGGATGAATTTCATAATTATTTAATAAATATATCCGAAACTAAAAGAGGGAGATTTACTCCTATACCTATCTTAGTCGATAATTTCATAAGTACTAGTTTAGAAAACAACCTGACATCATTTAATGGAATAGATAAGTATATTGAAATATTAAAATATATATTAACAATATTTGAAGATGATATTGCCTTTGCTAATTTCTTACTTTACGGTATTTATTTTATTCTAAGGTCCGGAGAAACTAATAAGGGACAAAAAATCTTAAAAATCCTTAAAGATAAAGATGTAAAAGAAAATTTACGGTATTCAGTTACAAGGTCTCCAAAAACGAAGGATTTAGTTAGGGAGATTCTTGAAAAAGGGAAAGATTTAAAAAGCTCAACGCATAATGAAGAATTAAAAGGGATGCTTAATATATTAATTAGTTATTCGCGCGATTATCTTTCTGATGAATGGCCATCAGTGTCTTCTGCAGGAAGGGAAGAGGAAGAGCAAGAAGAATATGAACCGACAATAATAAAAGTTGATAGTATAGAAATCAGCAATAATGTTAAAGGGCACTTCAAGGATTCAATCGAAGAATTATGCGATATTTGCCGGAGGATAGGTGATAAACGCTCAATAAAAGGTTTTATGCACCCACTTAAAGATGAAGTAGCTCGCAAACTTGATAAACCTGAACACGGGAACCAGTGGTATAGAATCGAACTTAAAGATAATAAAGAGAAATGTATACACGTAGATATCGACCGAAACAACAATAAAGTTAAAGTATACTTAGTACGTATTGGCGACCGGCATAAGAAGAAGTAAGTTAAATAGGAGGTTTCGTTTTGCCCTGGGAGAAAAAAGGCAAAAGATGGTGCAGGAAACACGGTTATGTCTGGGCGCGGGAGAACGTTATCAAAATAGCCCCCGCTCTTGCCTATGCCATTAAAGATAAAAGCGCTGTTACGAGCATCGCTATTTCAATAAAAGAGCCAGAAGCACCCAGCAACCCGGAATCTATCTTCCCTTATAACGAAGATGATTGGGACTGTCGTTTGATTATTACTTGCGGAAGCTTGGCGCTGACACCGGAAAGAATAATGGAATTTGGCGACGAGGATGAGGAGGTTACCGCTCTCCGCAATGAAAACCTCCAACTCACGGTCGAAACTGGGGAGTTGCTCGCGCGTGAAGGACTTTATTATATAAAAATTTCCGAACTCGAGAGTAAAGTCGAGGAGTTAGAATTGGCTCATGAACGCGATATGCACCGCGCCGCAAAACTTATGGGTGAATTAAGAGAAGCGCACGCCGAGATAGATCGGTTAAAAGCGTAACGAATAACGAACAACAAACTACGAACCCCAAACTACCTCCCTCAATACGCCGCTTCCGTCCCTCTCGTTCTCCTCACGAAGAATATGCTGAAAACCAGCAGTATCACGAAAATCACCACGCTGAACGCCGCCGCGTAGCCGTAGCGATACAGGTTGAACGCCGCTTTATAGACATAGCTCACGAGAATGTGCGTCTGGTCCGCCGGCTCGCCGCCGTTGGACA
>QNEE01000092.1 GCA_003645085.1 bacterium
ATATAGTAGTAATGCCACATATCGTTCGTTACCGGTCGGTCGGTGTAGTTATTGCTGTCTCCCGGAACGGAGGCTATAAGCGTAAACGAGGTCGTGTCCGAAATATCGTCAGTCCAGTAGATATCGTAGAAATCGACCGTGGTGCCCTCCATAGGCCGGAGCCTCGAGGGTAAAGACGGCGCCGGAACCGCACTCGCGAACTTGCCGTGGGCTCGTAACTCTGGACATTGCGGACGGCGAATCTCCGGCGATGGTCGCCCGGCATATTCGAAATACTCGACATAAGCTTCCATCAGGAAATCCGCCATATCGTTGGTCCACATTCCCGAACTCGCGTCGTAGATTTTCGAAGGAGTCGGCGCATCGACCGGAACCGAATTATCGAATACTACACTCGGGTGTTCGGTAAGGTGCTTTACCCCGATATGAACCTGTTCTCCCGGAAGAACCGTAACCGGGCAACCGAGGCTGTCGATATTTATATAGGTGAACTGGATACCGTAAGTCGGGCTATACGGCGTCGGAGATATCATTATCGGCGTTATCAAATCGTCGGTCAGGTTCGGATAGCCGGAACCGTCGTCCGCCCAAATATGGAACTCGACATTATCGTAAATCCCAACGCTGTCGTAGAAAGCAATGCGGACGTTCTTCAGAGTGCATGGCGCCCAGATATCGAATCGGGTGCACTCGACAGAATTCATCGGCAACCTCGACCTATACCAATACATCGAGTCCGGTTCCCAGTATGCTATCCACTGGTTCGTTCCGGGGCTGCCCACCGGGCCGAGCCAGTTCAGCGGAACCTCGCCGTCGTGGAAACTCGCCGCCGCGACGAATCTCGGTGGATTAACCGGAAGATTGAGCGGTATCAGGTTGAAATTCTGAGTTACGTCCGAACCGACCGGGACGAGAGCGTTCTGCGGGTCATACCAGATACGATTAGCCGTTACGATATAGGTCCCCGGTTGCACCGAGTCGATAACGAAATGCCCGCTGGCGTCTGTCGTTTCCACTATCCCGAGGCTCTGGATACTAACGAGGCTGCCCGATAGGTCGCTCGGCGGAGGACTGCCTCCAGTGCCGCCAGCGAGATTCACACATCCGGATATAGAATAGGTAAGCGTCGAATCGACATATTCTACTATCGCGCCTATGAAAAATACCCCCGTATCCGGCTGATACCAGAAATCGAGGCTATCGTTATACATAAAGTCGGTCCCAGTCGATGGGATATCCTCATGGATTATGTATTCGTTTCCCGTTACCTGCCGCATCGACACGGCGAAATCCCCGTTCACATAAATGCCGTAAGGTTCGACGTTGTAAATATATTCAGCCCATCCGGTATCTGACGACGCTCCGCCGCAAGGCTCTTCGATATGCGGAAGGAGTTCGCCGACTATTCTATTGTCCGCCCAATGGTGAATACCGGGCCAGTAAAAGCAGGTTCCCTCGGTATAAATCCAATAATAGAGGCCGAGAAGTTGTGCCGGACGGTCGACATTCAATACCTCCGCCCAACCGTCGCTGTAATAAAGCATCAACGAAGTCGCGGCGGTGTCGGCGTTTATTATCAACTCGAATGCCGATGTGTCTCCCGTAGCGCCCGGCGTAGCGCTGACCTGATTGGAAGGCCCGGATTCGCCGCCCGCATACTGCGCCTTGACAATATAATAATAAGTCGTGCCGTCGCTTACGGATAGGTCCGTCCATTCCTCGGTCGTCGGCGAAGCTATCGGAACGAGCCACGGCCCGCCGTTGGTCAGACTGCGATAGACATTGTAGTTCGTCGGCGTTTCTGTCGGACGGGCATGTGATGGTGGGGGGAGGGGTTCGTCGAGCTCGACCGGCTCGATATATCCCTCGAAATCACCGGTAAAAGAGGAAATCGCCGTTTCGGAACCGTGGAATGCTATACGCCGTCCGTCGGGTCCATAAGGAGATAGCTCCATCAAACGCGAACCGGCTTTGACGATAGCGCGTATAAGATAATCGCCGCCGACAGTATAACCTAAACTGTCGTCGACGATAGCGCGGCTTCGGTCGATGGTTGATGCGGAGTCAATCAATACGCCCGGCTCGTCTCCGACTCTTTCTATTCCGATAAAGAAGTCTCCGGCGGGTAGTGCGATATGTTCCACGGAGAGGTCGTATTCCGTCCAGGTGCCCATAGTTTCCGGTGTTAGAAGCCTCCCTGTTCCGATTTCGGCGCCGGGCCAATCGTCGCCAGATTCCCCGAAAACTCGTAAAAGTACCTGACCGTAAGGTGTCGTGGAGGAATACACTTGGAATTTGCCGGTGATAAGCGTGCACGGAGCCGCGTAAGTAAACCTCACGAATTCCAACGTGCCGCTATGGAAATTCGGCGGTGGTATATAACCCGTGCCGGTACCGTCGTCGTAATATATCTCCTCCTCGCCGCCGGTGCCGCCGCCGATTGGTGGGTCCCACTCGAGAGGAACCTGACCGCTCAAACCGCTCGTGGCGACTAAATTACGCGGCGGGTTATACGAACCCACAATCGTATCGAAAGCCGCCGAATAGCTGAAATGCCAATCTGTCCCCGATATCGACAGCATCCCGACGACCAGATACAACTCCGAAAAACCGCTATAAACGGAATCCTCGATAGTAAGATAACCGTAACCGTAAGTGTCGAGAGGTATATCCATAACCCCGAACGAGGTCGGTGTCGGGAAAACGAGCTGCGCCGACCAGACGCCGCCGTCCTCGCCGTCGAAAGTTACCGAGAACGGTCCGCTTGCGCCGCTCGGGACCTTAAGCTCGAAATAGTTCGACGCGAGATGGTCGGGCCAATGCGAACTCGTGCCGCCCGTAACCGGATAGTCGGAAGAATAAACAACATCCTCGATATGGATATTCGGTAGCAGATTAGCTTCGGGATATTCACCCGCGGCGGAACGGCTGCCGGTGAAAAGATTCCATACGAAAAACTCGCTAAAGCTTTCGTTCCGCGAACTGCCGTTATCGGACGCGACCGCCTGTATCGCCGAAAATATATTTACATATCTGCACTGTTCCCAGATTTCGCGCATAGAGTTAACGCCCCATTTCTCGGTGAAATATATTCCCAGAATATAAGAACCGTATTCGTGTTCGCCGTTATATGTCGTAATCGTAACGTCGGGGTTGTCGAAGAAAACATCGTCGTAGTAGCCGTGTTCCTCGTTATATGTCGGGTATTTGTCGTCCTCGACCCACACCGAAGAAACCTCCATAAACCACGAGGCCTCGCCGACATCGTAACCGAATTGGAAGGCGTGGAAAAGCTCGTGGACGGCGGTCATTTTCATAAGATTAATAGGCGTGGGGCTATAAGCCGTATAGCTGTTTCGCATATTTATGAAGCTCGTTGCGTCGTTCCAGGGCGTGCTCGGGACAGTCGCCTCCGGCTCGCAATAGCCGAGAATACCGGTCGAGAGATTCCTGATATAGATGTCGTATCTGCCATCACCGCCGCCGGAGCCGTCGGAAGGTGGCTCGTCGAACCCGCGAGTTGTCGCCAGGTGCGTCCAGGCGTCCTCGAAAGCGGTCGCCATCTGCGAAACAAAAGTCGGACTGGTCGCGTCCCCGCCCGATGTCGTATAATGTAAAAGGAAATGTGTGGTGCCGTATGTTTCGGAAAGTCCCCACGGGCGGGAGAACATAGGCCTTAAGCGGTCACGCGTCTCCTCCGAGACCTCTTCGATATGATTGAAAGCCTCGACCAGCGGGAGCGTCCCCGACCTACCGGGGTGGAGTCCTCTATATTCTGCGTCGAGTAGTTCCGGGGCTTTGACGGAGTAAATCAGGTTCTCCACATATATGTCGGCGGAAATATTTCCCTCGTCGAAATCCCGCGAAATCGCGGAAAACGCGGTTCTCTCGGCGGAATTCGCCATCACCGCGCCTGTGATGACTATCGATACCGCGAGAACGCCGAGTATTAGCTTTTTCATTGTGCCTCCCTGTTTTAGATAATTTTTACGATTATTCGGTTCATAACAATTTTTCAAAAGGGTCGAAAAATTTCTTATATTCCAGCATCGCATAGCGGTCGGTCATCCCCGCTATATAATCTGCGACCACCACGCGTTCGTCCTCGCAGTCGAGCCTGTATCGGCTACCCGCCGGCAATAACTTCGGATTCTCGACATAAACACCGAATAACGACTCGATTATCATCCGCGCTTTGGTGCTCATTTGTAGGACTTTGTAATTGCAATATAACCGTTCGTTTAGAAAATCGCAAAGTATTTTGTTTTCCGATGTCAGTTCATCGCTGTATCCGATTAGTCGCTTCGGTAACCGGCGAACCTCGTCCGGACAGCTCGGATTATATTCTTCGATTCGCCTGTCTGATGTAGATATGGTGTCGGTTACCTGAATGTTGATTAACCTGCGGATAACCTCTTTGCGTAGCAATTCTCCAGAAAGACCGTCGTAATCGGCGCGCGCCGCTTCTGCAAGTTCCGCCCAGAGAGGAACCTCGTTCTCGACCTCCTCGAAATCGAGCAATCCGGAGTATATCCCGTCGTCGAGGTCGTGACAATTAAAAGCTATTTCATCTGCGACGCAGACTATTTGCGCTTCTATCGACGGCCATTTTTCCGGGAACTCATCATTATTAGGGGCTGAATCGTAAAGGGTTACGTGTTTCTGGATACCCTCGCGGGTTTCGTAGGTTAGATTCAAGCCGTCGAATTCCGGATAGCGTTTTTCGAGTAAATCGACTACACGGAGGCTCTGGCGATTGTGTTCGAAACCGCCGACCTCCGATAGAAGCTCGTTTAAAACCTCTTCGCCCGTATGGCCGAAAGGTGTATGTCCGAGGTCGTGTGAAAGCGCGATAGCCTCGGTTAAATCGCAGTTGGCTCCGAGCGCTAAAGCGAGAGACCGTGCGATAGTCGCCGTTTCCAGTGTGTGCGTCAGCCGCGTGCGATAATGGTCCCCCTCGTGGTTCACAAAAACCTGCGTTTTATATGTCAAACGCCGGAAAGAACTCGAATGGATTACCCGTTCGCGGTCGCGTTCGAAAGGAGGCCGATACGGATGAGGTTTGCACGGGTATTTCCTCCCGCGTGTTTCGGAATTCTTTATCGCAAACGGTTTCAGGTATTCCTCCTCGCGGCGAATATGTTCTGAAGTCGTTATCATTCTATCCCCTCGTAAGTCAGACCGAGCAGAGTGCTCCCGCCCAGTTCGGGGTGCCCGATATACGCCCAGGAAAGCTCGAAACCGCGATATCTCGTCCCAAGCCCCAGATGAAAACAGTTTGGCCTGAAATTAACTCCGCTCCTGATGAAAAATATCCTAGCGAGAGATATTTCCTGACCAAACCTGAGGGTCGCCGGATAGTCCCCCTCGAGATAGACATCCGCCGTAAGACCGACCCAGTCGGTCGGTTCGAGCAGCGCACCGACAGCAGCCTTGACTGGCAATTCGTTGCCGTCCAGCTTCGACGCGGTTATATTATCGGCCCACGCGCCAAATGTCAGAATATTACCCGCCGGGACGAATCCGCCAAAACCTATTATCACAGTCGAAGCGCTCCATTCCTCGCTTTTTGCCATAGCAAGGTTGATTCTTCCGCCTATGCCGAACCTGCCGAGTTCCCTGGCGTAAGCGACCCCGATAATAGTTTCAGTGAACAGCGCCGGGTCGCCCGTAAACGAGCCCCCCGCAGCGAACGTTCCCCATTTCGTCGGTAGAACGACCGCAGTCTTTCCGGTAGCTAGTTCCGCGAGCCCCCATTCGCGTTTGAGAATTGCGACGGAATTCCATTTCCCACCTGAGAGAATCCCGGACGGGTTTGCCCAGAAAGACGCGGCACCCTCGGAAATCGCCGATGTCGCACGACCGCGACTCGCCGACCAATCGGTAGCGCCGTCGAATGCGCCGCGTATTCCGGAAATCAGGAATAACAGAGTAATTGTCCCTGAAACGTATAATTTCATAACAGGCTGAACTGCAATGTTAGTAAACCAATTAAATAAATATAAAATCCTGTTTTAAGATATTCAAGCGATTTCTGAAAATGGGATGTCGCGAAAATTATGGATAAAAGACCTTTAATTGTTGACGGATAACCCGTGATTTTAAGTTCGAGTTTCCGGCTTACAGCTCCTCAAGAAAACATATTTCACCCCGAGATAAACTACCGCCCATACAGCAGGGAAATGAAATCTCCCGCTACCGAAAAAAACGAGGCTAAAAACGCTTATACCGCTTATAGTTATTACCGATAAAGCGAAAACCGGGTCGCGTTCGAAATCCCAGTGTCTTATCACACACATAGCAGCGAGAATCGAGAATACCCACCAGATAACGCTCGAAATAAACGCGATAGTCCAGGTCGAACCCGGAGAGGAGGTATTCCGCCATACAATCCCGCCGATTTCCGGCAACCAAAGCCAGAGCATTTTGTGGGGTAGTAGCGAAAGCCACCGAGCCGGGTTCTCTTTTATCCACAAAAGGCCCCTTCTCGACCATTCGCGGTCGCGTTCTATTTCGGATAGATTTCCGGGAAGCGTTTCCTCGATTGGTTGCCAACCTCCGTTCGCATTCTCATTATTCCCCGTATAAAAATTCACTCCTTGATTGGTGGATATCCCCATAAAACCCATTATTCTGGTATTTCGGATTATCCACGGCGAAACGACGAGCATTACACCTACAATAGATAATAACGCCCCGAGTAGTAAAACCCGTCTGTGCGTTTTCTCGCGCCAAAGCAGAAACAGCGATAATGGAACGATAAATACCCCTATCGGTCTGATTAGTATCGCCGCGCCAGCGAATACGCCTGAAACAAACCATAACGGCGGTTTTATATTTTTTGATAGAAAAACCACCGAGGCCAAAGCAAAGAATGCGAATGGAACCTCCGACGACGCCACACCGCAGTGGATTACCCACGACGGTATTAATGCGAGAATAAGCGCGGCTACGCGCGAAATCTCGATATTGCATTTCCCGCGAAGAAACAGAAAATAAGCGAGAAGCACCGTTAGAGAATTGATAATCGAATAATAGATACCGATTATCCACTGGCCACCGCCGATGAATAACGCCGGGATAAGAAAAAACGCGGTTCCCGGGGGTTCGTATGCCGTTGGATTACCGGTTTCGTCCTTATAGGCGCCCGTTTCCATAATCGATTCCGCTCTTTGAAGGTATCTCGAAGGGTCGCTCGTTATTTCACCGGCGGGCACAAGAGCCAGATACGCGACTCTTACGGCGAAAGCTATGCAAAAAAGTATAATGAGAAATCTAGCGTGCGATAGAACAGAGATATCGGTATGTGAAGATGGTCCTGCTGTGTCCATTAATACTCTCGCGGCGTATACTCAGTTTTGCAGAAGTCTCATCTCGACCGGACCGTTTCCCACAACGAACTCGCCGACCGTAGGCGTTGCCGATATACCGAAATCGCTTTCGAGAGGGCCGTTTTCACTCCACGCACGGATATCTGCCCCCTCGGCCGTTTCCGGTAAATAGACTTTTAGCGAGCCGTTTCCGACACGTATAAGATAATAGCCTTCGGCCTTGAAACCCGGTATCTTCATATCGACCGAGCCGTTAGCGACGTCTATATCGAGTTGTTCCGTCCAGATTTTGCCCGTTACCCGCCCGAAATTGAGTGTGGCGTTTATTTCGCCGAATACACCACGGACTATTATATTCCCGTTGTTCTGGTCGAGAGAAAGAGCAAGATTCTCCGGAACCGTTAAAGATAGCTTTATCGATTCGAAACCTTTCCCCGAGCCGATACCGTTCACTATTAGTGTATCGGCGGCTGTGTAAGACTCGAATATCTCGGGGATTTCGGTTTCCCCATTCTGTAGTCGAAAATTGATATAGCCGCCGATAATCGTCTGTGAGGTTCCGCCCGCCGTTTTTACCTCTATACTCCCATTGTTATTATGAACCCGAATAACCGATATATCTGAAACATCGACTGTAACCTGTTTATCGAGACCATCGCCCGCGCAACAAATAAAAAAGCAGGCGATAAAAATGTAAAAACTACGTTTTGCTATTTTTTTTTCTATCAAAAATACTCCTTTTATATAATGACTCCTATCTCTTGATTTCGTTGCCGCGTAATCTAAAGTTACATTTTTTGCCGGATTGGTCAAGGTTCTTTTTTTGATTAGCGATGGCATTATTGTTATTCTGTAAAAGATAAAATCTCTTAATTGCCAAAAAAAGCTTGCAATTCAAATAACGAAAATATATAATAAACAAATTAATAGCTCTTAAAAAAAATTCGGACCCATAGCTCAGCGGTAGAGCAGGGGACTCATAATCCCTTGGCCCGAGGTTCGAATCCTCGTGGGTCCATTTTGAAAGCGCTGTTACTGTCGGGCGATTAGCTCAGTTGGTAGAGCGCATGCTTCACATGCATGAGGCCAGAGGTTCGAGTCCTCTATCGCCCAGAAAAGCTGCTGAAAGGACCGGAATATAGATTTTGGAGAATTATCACCGGCAACAAGAAGACACCCGTTATTTCATAAGGACGGTTCTTAAAGCGCACCGCTGTTTGCGGTGCGTTTTCTATTTAACGGAGGTTGGGATTTGAAACTAAGTAAAGCCATCCAACGAATCGAAAAGAGATTCCCGCCGAACTGGGCGGAAACCGGCGATTTCGCGGGCTTTCTGGTCGGTGACCCGTGGGCCGACGTCGAACGCGTATTGCTCGCACTCGACCCGCTTATAACAGTAGTGAACGAGGCCGCCGAAAAGGGCGTGGACCTTCTCATTACGCATCACCCGCCGGATATCGAAGCACCTGAACGAATAGTTAAAGGGGACACAAAGACGGGAGCGTATTTCGCAGCCGTCAAAGGGGATGTCGCGATGTATGTTATACATACTGCCTGGGATGTTTCCACGGTTTCACCGAGTTTCGCACTCGCGGCCCAACTCGGATTGCTCGCACCGGAAGTTGTCGCGCCGACAGATAAAGGTTCTCTGTTCAAACTCGTCGTCTTTATTCCCGAAGAACATCTCGAGAAAGTCCGAAAAGCAATTACCGACGCGGGTGCAGGACATATTGGAAATTATTCTGAATGCACATTTTCGACCTCGGGGGAAGGCACATTCAAACCGGGCGCCGGAACGAGTCCATATTCCGGCAAAGTCGGAGAACGTAAACTTAAGAAAGAAAGCCGACTGGAGACGATAGTCCCCGAAGAGAGACTTTCCGCAGTCATCGAAGCAATGACGACGGCCCATCCATACGAAGAAATCGCTTACGATATATACGCGGTCGAAAATGTGCCCGGAAGAATCGGATTCGGCGCGGTTGGCGAACTACCGAAACCACTTTCGTTACTGGAAATGGCTCACACCCTAAAAGGCATACTACCGGCGGCGGATTTATCTGTTTGCGGTAATAGCGACATCCGCGTTTCCAGAGTTGCTGTTATAGGTGGTAGTGGCGGGAAATTTATCGACAAGGCCCTGAGTAAAAACGCAGATGTTCTTATTACGGGCGAAGCGGGTTACCATCAGCAGCGATATGCCGAAGCACGCGGGTTACCGCTTATTATCGCAGGACATTTCGCAACCGAATGGGTCGGGTTGCCGCTACTGAAAGACGAATTAGAAAAAGTTCTCTGGGACAAACCCGGCGAGGGAATCGTCGAAATAGCGTCCTCGGAACATAATCCTATGTGGATAACGTAATAGATACCAGTCTGGAGGCCGTATGGCTAAAAAGAACGTTAAAGAGACTCTCGAAATACTATTGAAATTACAGGATATAGACGGCTTGCTTGCCGAGCTTCAGGTATCCAAAGTCTTTCATCCCGAACTATTAAAGGAACTCCGGGAAGAGATAGTCGAACTGGAATCGCAACTCGAAACCAATCGGGCACGAGTGACGGAGCTAAAAAAGGAAATAGGTCTGAAAGAGTTAGCGTTGGCTGAAGTCAAAGAGAAACTCGAAAAAAGCCAGAAGCGTCTTTTAGCAGTAAAATCGAATAAGGAATACGACGCTGTCCAGCACGAGCTCCGGTCGAGCGAGGAAAAAATGGCGCAATTGGAAGAGGAAATTATCCGGTCTATGGAGGACGCCGATATAACCGAGAAAAAAACCAAAGAGCTAACCGAGCAACTCGAAACCAAACGGAAAGAAAACGAGAAGAAAATCGCCGATATAGAAAAGGAGTTTAATAATATAGAGCAAAAAGTGGCGAAAATAAAAAAAGAACACGATACCCTCGCCTCGAAAATCGATAAAAAAATACTAACAACATACGAACGAATCCGCGAGGGCACCCAGGGTCACGCCGTCGTTCTAATCGTTAATCGCGCTTGCGGCGGGTGTTTTCAGGCGTTGCCGCCGAGGTTGATTCAGAAAATCCGCAGACAAGAATCGATAAGCTTTTGCGAAGCCTGCGGTCGCATCCTTG
>QNEE01000093.1 GCA_003645085.1 bacterium
TCCTATCCCAACCCGTTCAATTCCGCGGTTAAGATTTCTGTTTGTCAGGCAGGGACGCCTGACCTCCCGGTAGGACAGGACTCCGCGCCTGTTATTGAAATATTCGACATAAACGGGCGGATGGTTTTTGAAACGCCCGTAGGGGCGACCCGGCGGGTCGCTCGAGCGGGTCAACCATTGCTTGACCCTTACGAATACGTTTGGATACCCGACGAACCCATCGCATCCGGCGTGTATCTCGTCAGAATCAAAGGAACGAACGCATCGGCTAAAATTATTTATATGAAATAATGCCGTCGAACCGCGATTTACTGGTTTGAACGATTAACAGGATTTCCATACCCTCAATCGAATGGGGGTGTGGTGGTGGGAATCCTCGGCATCCTTTAATCGTGTAAATCCTGGTTCAGGCAACGGGTGGTGCGGGCATTGATAATTGCTCATTGCTAACGCCACGAGGTGTCCCGTTTTCGCATTTTGAATCGAAACCCGAAGGTATTTTTTATTCTATCGGCCTCAGGATTATTTTCGCGTCCGTCGTCTCTATCTCGGTCGGGAAAATGATGCAGGATTCTTCCAAAATGCCCTCGAATATCTGCCATTCAGCTCCGCCAGCGAAATGGGCCTCGCGCGGGTGCGTCAGAAGTTCGACCGGCGTGATTCGGACACCGGAAAGCTGCTTCCTGTCGAACGTTATCTCGAGTATGCCGGAGACGTTGTTGGCGATATCATTCTGGTCGAAGACGAAATTGCCGAGCGAATATGCGATAATGCCGCCGCGGTAAAACTCGACCCCCTGCCATCTGTACGGGTGATGTCCCAGAACGACGTTCGCGCCGGAGTCTATCATCGCGCGGCCCAGTATCATCTGCGAATCGGTAGGGAACGGCGCGTATTCGACCCCCCAGTGGATGTGCACGAGCAGGATATCGCAGCTATCTTTCGCGATGCGGATTGCGCGAAAAACGCGTGGCCAGTATTCGGCTGGGGCGCACGCCGGTCTGTCCTCGCCGATATAGTTAGTGCGCGTGTAGTTGAATCCGAGGACGCCGATTATCAGGCCGTTTCGCTCTAACAATGCCGGTTTTAGCGCTTCCTCGAGGTTTTTCCCGCCGCCGACCGGCTCGATACCGAAATTCCGCAGCCGTTCGAGCGAGTTCAAAAAGCAGGGGAGACCGTAATCGAAGGCGTGGTTGTTCGCCACGCAGACAGCGTCGAAACCGGATTTTGCAAGCTCCGGAATTATCCTCGGGCCCGCACGGAAGACATATTTTTTATCAATTGCCGTTCCGAGGTCGCTCACCGGGCATTCGAGGTTTCCGGTCGTGATGTCGAATTCCGCGAGATATTGCGAAACGCTGCCCAGCGGGGCGTCGTAACCGTGGGCCGCGATTCTCGCGGCGACATTCCGCGCGAACATCATATCGCCAACCGCGGCGATAGTAACGACCGTGTCGACAATCCCGAAAGGGTTGCTTATATAAGCGTATTCATATTGCGGTTCCGGCGACGCGCAGGAAAGGAAAATAAACGAAATCATCGGTGGAAACCCATTCAGGGGTTTTAGGAATAGTGCCTTCAGGCACTTTTTGATGGATGGGTGAATTAAAGACATGTTTTACGGGTAGACGTAGCGGAGTTCGATGAGCGAGATGCTCTGTTTGCCGACCTCGTATGTCGCGCTTGTTTCGTCGTCGTAGCCCTCGAAACTCTGCAGAATAGTGAACCGATACGCGAGCGTTAGTTCGCCGTAACCGCCTGGGGTGAACGACCAATATGGCGCGACCGTTAGAGTGTTGCCTTTGTAGGAGTCCCAGTTGACGCCGCTTTGTTGGAATGTCCTGCCCAGTTCGAGTTTTGTGTAGAATACCCAGTCGATGGATACGCCGCTTCCACCGAGGCCGCTTACGGGTATCCCGAGGTCCACGCCGGCGATATGCCCGATAAAATTCCCTCTAACCGGATAGATTTTCCCGCGCATAAGCCTGTAATGCACCCCCGCGTGATACGGTGGGACATAAACCTCGCACCCGATAGACGCATCGCCGAGAGCGGCGTAATCGTCGGCGAAAGGGAACATCCCCATAACTCGAATCGGGAAGGCGAACCAGCCGCCGCGAAAACCGATAGTCGGCGTAAATCTAAATCCCATTTCGGGAACCGGTATCCAGGTGACATCGCCGCTTGCGGAATCGAGCGGGAAAACGACAAGCGGGAAATGGATTAATATCTCGCCGCGGAAAAGCTTGTTGCGGAGCGAGTCTGCGATAGCCGCCTGAAGCGAATCGCGGTTCACTCCGGCAAAGACCGCGCTTACAATGCAAAACAGGAATATAACTATTATAATAGCTCTCACAATCCGACCTTCCTTAATCTCTCGATACCGAGTTCGATGTCCTCCTCGGGGAGAGTAACCGAGAATCGGACGTAGCCCTCGCCGTGTTCGCCCATCGCGTTTCCGGGAAGGGTCACCACGCCGGCTTTTTCGACTAATTTTTTTGCAAAATTGGCACTCGGCTCGCCGGTCGGAACTTTCGCCCAGATATAGAATGTCGCCGGTGTCGGCGCGATTTCCCAGCCGAGAGCTTTCAACCCGTCGCGGAGCAATTCCACGCGTCTTCGATATATCTTCCGTATCGGCGGGATTAAATCGGCGTAATTATCGAGTGCCGCTTTCGCCGCCGCCTGTATCGGGCGGAAAACGCCGGAGTCGATGTTCCTTTTCAACGCTCCCAGCGCGGCGATAGCGTCTTTATTGCCCGCGGCAAAACCGACGCGCCAACCGGACATCGAGAACGATTTGCTGAGCGAATGTAGCTCCAATGAAACATCGGCGCCGCCGACCGACAACGGGCCTTTCGGCCTTTCGCCAAAATAGATTTCTGCGTAAGCGAAGTCGTTTACCAGCAAAAATCCGCGTTCGCGTGCAAGCTCGACGGCGTCTTTCCAGAACCCCTCCGATGCTATCTGCCCGGTCGGGTTGTTCGGATAATTGAGCCAGACGAGTTTTGTCCCGTCGGGGATTTCCGAAAGGTCGGGCAGGAAGTCCTTTTCGGGATATAGCCTTAGCGGCACAGCTTCGCTACCCGCAAATGCAATTCCTGCACGATAGACCGGATAACCCGGGTCTGGATAACAGGCGATATCGCCCGAATTCAATACGGCCAACGGCAGGTGCGCAACACCTTCTTTTGTTCCAATAAGAGCGGCAATCTCCGTATCCGGGTCGAGTTTAATATGCCAGCGATTCAAGATATAACGTGCCGCGCTCTCCCTGAACTCCGGTTCGCCCGCGTAACTCGGGTATCTTAGCGCGTTTTCCTCGCCGAGGGCCGCGACCAGCGCGCCCTGTATCTCTTTCTGTGTCGGTATATCTGGGTCGCCGACACCGAAATCGACCACACGCATCCGTTCAGAAACCTCTTCCCGAGTTTTATCGAGTTCGGCGAAAGGATACGAGAGGAACGGTTTCAATCTGTCTGAGTAGAATTCCATAACTCTTAAAATATCCGGCGGGCGGTTTTACGCAAGGCTTTTATTAAAAGGATTTACCTGGAAATTATGGATTAATGGTCGATTAACGAGGATAATAAGTCAACCGTCTCGCTTGAGGTCGCTACTATTGCATAGCCCACGACTTCAGTCGTTGGTTGGGAAATACAAATAGATGTCCAGGGCTGGCGCGAGGGTGGAGTCCCGGTGGAGAATGGGAGTTTTTGCGTCCGTTAATAATATATTCAAATACCTTACCGGACAATGCAAAAACCGTGACAGCCCCGGCGCCGCTTTCAAACTATCCTATCCGTAGGCGGATTTTCCGGCGCGCGAATCGGTGTGTCGAGGTCGATACTATTATCTTTTAGCGAACGCTTTATTCCCTTGCCTGCGGCGATTTCAGCAAGAACGGGTGCAATCGAATTATCCGATATCGATAATAGCGCTCCAAGGCGGCTGCGAACCGAATAGTTTAAGTCTAATTTCAGATTGCTAATTCCTTTCAAATCTGCGGATAATAGCTCGAAACGCTTCGATAGCTCTTTATCGGCGAGCATCGGCTCCTCTGAAAATCTCGTATGCGGTTTCGGAATAAACGGATTCACACTACACGATACCTTAAGGTTACACGAATCGGTGATTCGCCGGATTGCCGAAACCATCTCGCCGACATTGTCTATAGTTTCCCCGGGAAGGCCTATAATCCAGTAAAGTTTCATCTCCCGAAACCCCATCGATTGTAATTCTTTTGCTTCACGGACTATCGTATCCGGCGGTATCCATTTGCCGACTTTCTCGGCGAGACTCTCCGACGCCGTCTCCGGTGCAAATGTTACCGATTTCAATCCCGATTTGGATAGGTGCGCCAGCGCTTCATGCGATATTCTGTCCAACCTGATACTCGAGGGGTGTATGCTAACACCGCGTTCGGCGTATCCGCGCAGGATACTATCGAGCTGGTTATGCTCTGCAATCGCGCTGCCCACCAGACCGACTCGTTTCGCCGACTGACCAAAATCGTTGTAGGTTCGGAGTATTTTTTCCGCCGGATAATTATAAAAACGACCGCCGAGCCATTTTAGGGCGCAAAACCCGCAATTAAACGGGCATCCACGCTGAGCCTCGATAAGGAACATATTCCGAAAATGCCCGAAACTCGTTAGTATCGGCGTGAACGCCGGTTCGTCTCTGCTAGTTCTTGCAAATCGAATATGTTCTTTCTCTTCGAGAGATGGAACCCATGCGCCGGGTATCCTCGCGGCAGCTTCGAGAATTTCCGTTTTATCGGTCAATCCCGCCGGGAGTTCCCGCAGTATCTCCGGGAATAGTTTCGCCCACTGGTCGCCGTCGCCGAGCACCAGGATATCGAAAAAATCCGCGACCGGAAAAGGGTTCAAAGTCAACGCATCGCCACCGCCGATAACGATAGGCCCTTCAGGTCTATCCCGCGAAAAAAGAGGTATTCCGGCGCGGTCGAGCGTTCCTAAAAAATTCAGGATATCCAGTTCATACGGTATCGAGACTGCAACCACTGGATACTCCGCGAGAGGTCGATTGCTTTCGAGAGAAAGGGGTTTCCTCGACGTGCTAAAAAACCTCTCCGTCAAAATATGCTGATATTCCTTAAGCTTACCGAACAGCCACTGATATCCGACATTGGCCATACCGACCTCGTAGCTATTCGGATAAACCCAGGCTAGTAACTGACTCCATCCTTTTGGATACGATTCGAAGTGGGAAAGCTCCGAAGCGAGATACTCCTTATTCGAGCGTCGTTTCATCTTTCATCGACCGGTTAACTATATCAGCTGGGCCACAAACAGAGATTGCTGAAAAACGAATATTCCCGACATAAGTAAAGCCTTTTGGGACCAATCTCGCTACTTATTACCAGACAATAAAACGAGATTGCCGCGCCTTCTTGAAACGAGGCTCGACCCGAGACCTGTATATGCGATGACGGGATACCCTAATTTTTTGTAGGATACACCAGATTTCATTAATAGGTAAAATGTTTTATCTGTTCCCCTTTGTCGCCGATTTCGGTCATCGCCTCGATACCGATTTGCAGATGGATGTCCGCGAATTTTTCGGTTACCGCGCGGTCGGATTCCTCGGTCTTGATACCGTCGGGAGTCATCGGCGTGTCCGATACCAGAAGCAGGGCACCGTGAGCTATCTGGTTGACATGGCCGACGACGAATATCGTGGCGGTCTCCATATCTATCCCGATGACGGAGATTTCCCGCAGATAGTCCTTGAAATCCTCGTCCCACTCCCATATCCGGCGGTTTGTCGAGTAGACAACACCGGTGCGGTATTCATAGCCGTGCTCGATAATCTTGTTCGAGACGAATTTGTGCAGTTTGAACGACGGCAGCGCTGGAACCTCGGGCAATATATAGTCGTCGCTGGTGCCCTCCCCGCGAATTGCGGCTATCGGCAGGATAAAATAACCGATTTCCGCGGAGTGCTTGAGGCCGCCGCATTTGCCGAGAAAAAGGACGCCCTTCGGGTCGCGCGCGATAAGCAGGTCCATAATCGTCGCGGCGTTGGCACTGCCCATACCGAAGTCGATTATGCTGAGGCCGTGGTCGTTGGTCGCGGTCTGCATCGGATGGCCGATTCCCTTGACTTCGCAGTCGAACCGTTCGGCGAAGCTACGTATGTAATACTCGAAATTGGTTAGTAAGATATAGTCGCCGATTTCGTCGAGTGCGGTGCCGGTGTATCGCGGGAACCAGCTTTTAGCGATGTCGAGTTTTGTTTTCATTATGGTCGTCTTTCGTTGTTCGTGGTTCGTTGTCGCTAATATTCGAGTGTCAGGGTGAATCGGTAGATATTTCCGAGCCAGCGGTGGTTTGCAAGCGCGGCGTCGAATGCCCAGTGTTTCGCTTTGATTCCTGCGCCGAGACCGAGGCGCTCGCCGCGTGCGCCAGCACGGACGCTCAAGGTTTTGAAAAATATTATCTCCATTCCGAGGCGTGGCTGCCATTTATCGATGCTACCCTCTTCAGAAACGAGGTCGCCGGCGAGAACGAAATCCGGGGCGACCTCCCACGCTGCGCCGAGAGCGAGCTGCCGTCCGGCGGGGTCGCCTTTCTCGCTCGTCGATAAAAGTTTCATCTCCGGTTCGTTAAGATTACGGCCAGAAAGACCGATACACCAATTGCGGTGTGATTTCCACAGTAGGCCGATGTCGAAAGCTACCGAATAACGCGCGCCGTCATAGGCCGGGTCGGCCCAGGTCTCCGCGCCGGTGGCGGAGGTCATCAGTAATTTAGCCGAGATACCTCCGTCGAGGTTCTCGATAATACTTCGCGCGAACGTGATACCCATTGTGCGTTCGCCGTAAATGTCGGCAACGCTGCGTTCGTGCCAGTTAGCCGCGAAATTCCCGAAATCGAACGGGAAAGCGAATCCGGCGGAATATTCCGAAAAGCCCTCGAGAGACCAGCGTGAAGAGTATGTCCCGGTCAGGGAATAGCGCTCGATATCCGCCGCGATTGCCGGATTGAACGGAACGGCCTCGGCGCCGTTTCCCGTCGCGACAACGACGCCGCCCATCCCAAGCATTCTCGCGGGTGCGGATTGCTCCTCGTGGAGAGCAAAAACGACGGTTGCCGCCAGTAGATAATATATCGATATGCGTTTAAACATTATTCTTAAAGACTAACCGCCAAAGCACCAAGACACGAAGATAATGAAGTTTATATTGTTTCGAAGCCGATTAATTCAGTGTCCCTTTGTGCCTTCGTGTCTTTATGGTTATTCCGTTATTCACCTCGATATAACCCGAACAGCAGTTCGCGCATCGTCGGTTCGGCGTCCTCGCCACCTTTGGCGAGAACCGAGACTATCTCGTCACGCCTCGGGGCGAGTTCCACAAATTCGGATATGTCTGCTTTTACGAGAGGTTTCGACATATCGAAACCGGAAATCGCGCGTTCCTGAGCAATGCCGTAATTTTTACTCGCGGTGGCTTTATATGCCCCGATAAACTCGAGAAGCGACCGCTGGTAAGCCTCGGCGATTTCGAGGCGCTCGTAGACGTTTTTCAGATTGTCGCCGCAGGTCATAAGTTCGCCTTTAAGCTCGGCTTTTGCGACTGTCGGCGGGATAAACCCGACGAGAAAACCGACGACCAGCGAGATAACGATAGCGAGGAAGATTTTCATAATTCGCCTTTCTGGGGTGTTATTTTTGTATAAAAATTGTGTGTTTTGCTTAAGTTTGTATCTTTCAGGCTGTCCAAAGACCTTTTCCCGTCTATAAATAATACATATTATTTTATCACCACCAGTGGGCGGTTTTCGCGGAGGCGCTGCTCGACGCCGCTTGCGTTTATGAATGTCAGCTCGAACCGGACGGCGTAGATGCCAGCTTTCGCCGCGGTGCCAGATTCGGTTTTACCGTCCCACCAGATATTGTCGCTTTTGCCCGCCGAGACCGTCATATCGCGCTTCAGCCGGATTATATGACGGCCGTTTATGTCGTAAATATCGATGTCCATCGAGCCGGAGAACTGTGTTTCCCAGCTTATCGCGACCTCGTCGAAAACGCCGTCGCCGTTGGGCGAGAACGGATTCGGCGAGAACCGGATGTTGCGCAGGACGCCTTCGTCATCGATGCCGCGCAAATCGCGCCCGACTGCCCAGAGGCCGCTGCCGAGCAGGATTTCGCCGGAAATAATGCTCGCCTTGTCATAATATGTGCCGCCGTAGGGCCTCGGTTCGGGTATCGCGCCCGCAAATTCGCAGAGCGATAGCCGTTTGTTCTCCCAGCCGGCTGTGCGTTCTTTTAGCCAGTGCAAGCGCAGATTTACTGGGAGAGATTCGTTCACCCCGGAAATAGTGATTTCACGGCGGACCGCAGAAAGTTCTGCAAGGTCCCCGGCTTTGCCGGTTATCGACGGGTAATTTATTTTGACCGTGCACGGAACCGCCGGGAAATCGGGCAAATCTGCTCTCGCTATCGCTATCCGGTCGCCGGAAGGGGCATCGAAAACAAGTGTATCCGCGGAGCCGTAACCGGCGGTGAAAACCTTCGAAAAATACTCTGCGGAGGTCGGCGGTTCGATGCGCCGCGTCGGATTCGCGCTTTCGACCGCGAACGGGTATTCTGGTGGGATTGTAGAATCGCCGTCGTCGGGGAAAACGGCAGAATTTCCGGCATCGTCGCGTGCGGTAAAAAAGAACGCCAGCGAGGTTGCTATCGCGTCGGTCGAGTCGATAGGGCCGTCGATAGGAATATCGCCGAACCAGATTGTCGCATCCTCCGTCGGACCCATAGCGACGCTGTCCCAATCGCCACCGATAGAATAATAAAGGCGCGCTTCGGTCGGTTCGATGTCGTCGGTTATCGTTGCCCGAACAAGCAGGTGGAGTGTGCTTTCGAGATGGATTAATCCGTTCGAGACGTCGTATTCGATGACCGGCGGTGTGATGTCTATCGGGAGATGCGCGGAGAGTTCTACTGGTGTTTGCGCGGTATAATCGAGTTGCCATTCCTGTGGCTCGGCTGGTTCTTTCGGCTCGCCGGTTCCGGGGTCGATTCCCGCGCTGACGGAAATGTCTATTATGTTCGGGTCTATATCGCTCTCGGCGCCGCCGCCGAAATTCCACTGGCTCGGGCTTCCGGCGTTGACCCACCGGATGCCCTCTACACCGTTGCCGTCGTGTCCCATCGAGAGGACGATGAAATCCCAGTTCTCGAAACTCGACCAGTCGGCGAGTCCGAGATGGTCGGAAAAAGCGGATTTGTCGATTCTGATAGAGATGAGATTCGATGCGGTGTCGCCGTTCACCGTTAAATCGGTTACATTCTGCGTGTAGCCGTCGAAAACGCTCTGGCCATTCGAGGCGAACATCCCGACCCACCAGCCGTCGACCGAAATCGCCCAATCCCAGTAGTCCGTCGGGACGAAATTCGCGCAGCGGTTCGGCAGCCCCTGGCTGGAGCCACCGCCGTGGGCGTCGATGTAGATATCGATTTTCTGCAGATTCATCGGCGGGTAATACGGCGCCCAATCGACGATTTCCGACGGCGGCAGGTCGCCTATTTCGATTTCGAATTCGATTTGGCCGACCTCGGTGAAATCTTTAATTCGGACGTTCAGGATGTCGAACGCACCTTCGACAAAAACCGGGTCGGTCGGATAAGTATATGTTCCTGGGCCGTAGTCGTCGCCCGTAAAATCGCTCCATTCGCGGAGAATCGTTGCTGGTTCGAGGTCGATAACGACTTCGATGGTCTCGCTTTCGGCGATAGTCGTATCGAGCGAGGTCTCGGCGTAATCGGGCGACGACGGTAAGGCTACGATGGTCCAGTTTCCCGCCCACAAGTGGGTTAGCTCGAAAGCGCCGGTCGCGTCGGTCGTGTCTGTCCAGACTGTGTCGGAACCGTTAATAGCGTGGACTATGCATTCTGTTTCGGGCGGTTCGACCGTCCCGATTATTGCTCCGGTGTGCGGTTCGAGCGTAAATTCGAGCGTATCGGTCGGGTCGGTTACAATGTAATCGAGGACGCTATCGGGCCACCAGCCGGGGCGA
>QNEE01000094.1 GCA_003645085.1 bacterium
AATACAAACCGACTAACGTTCTCGAACCTGAACTCGAAAACGCCGTTAAAGAGTTGGTCGCCGATAAAATCGACGATATTCTCGCTATTGGCGAGAAAATCTCCCGAAAAAAGGCTATGGGAAATTTAGCCGATTCGATTATCGAGAACCTCCAAGAGAAATTCCCTGAAAGCGAGTCGTCGATACTGGAAATAATCTCGAATATTGAACGCGATAAAATGCGGGAGATGATTCTCGAAAAGAACATTCGTATCGACAATCGCGGTCCGAAAGATATCAGGAATATCAAAATCGAGCCGGGCTTTCTCAAGAGAACGCACGGCAGCGCGCTTTTTACGCGCGGCGAAACTCAGGCCCTCGCGGCCCTCACGCTCGGAACCAAAATGGACGAGCAAAAAATAGAGGACCTAGAAGGGGAAAGCTTTAAAAGCTTTATTCTTCATTATAATTTTCCGCCGTATTCGGTGGGGGAGGTGCGCAGAGCAACCGGGCCCGGACGCAGAGAGATAGGACACGGCGCACTCGCAGAGCGCGCGCTTCGGCCTGTCGTCCCAAACGAGGATATGTTCCCCTATACAATAAGAATCGTAAGCGATATACTCGAAAGCAACGGCTCGTCGTCGATGGCGTCGGTTTGCGCTGGAAGCCTGTGTATGATGGACGCCGGAGTCCCGACAAAATCCGCCGTCGCCGGAATCGCTATGGGTCTCGTTATGGAAAACGGAAAACATAAGATTCTCAGCGATATTCTCGGCGACGAAGACCATATGGGGGATATGGATTTCAAGGTTGCCGGCACCGCCGAAGGAATAACTGCATTCCAGATGGATGTTAAAATAACGGGCGTTTCTCTCGATATTCTCCGCGAGGCTCTCGAACAGGCCAAACAGGGCCGTGAGTATATCCTTGGGAAAATGAACGAGGCTCTCGCCGAACCGCGCGACCAATTATCGCCATACGCGCCGAGAATAATCTCTATTAAAATCGACCCAGAGAAAATCGGCGCGATTATCGGAACCGGAGGCAAAACAGTCCGTAGTATTCAAGATGCAACGAATACCACTATTTCCATCGAAGACGACGGCACCGTGCAGATAGCATCCGTCAGCGCGGAAGGCCTCGAGACAGCGCTCAAAATGATAGAAGAGTTGACGACCGAGGCTGAAATCGGCCAGGTCTATGAGGGCAAAGTAGTGCGTATCACCGAATTCGGGGCGTTCGTCCAGATTTTACCGAACCAGGATGGACTGCTTCATATCTCCGAGCTTGAACACAGCCGCACAAACGATGTCCGCGATGTCCTGAAAATAGGGGATATGGTGAAAGTAAAGGTAATCGATATATCGGAAGACGGAAAAGTCCGTCTATCGCGGAAGGCCTTATTACCGAAACCGGAGGGTGCCGACGACCGTAAACCACGCGACAGCAGATATCGCCGCGACAACGGAAGGTCGAGCAGTAGAAACAGAAGATAGACAGAATAAACCGTCCGAAGCTTCGCAAAGATACCCAATTCCAATGGCAAACAAAATCCACCCGACAGCCGTCGTCGATTCTAAAGCTGAAATCGGCGACGGCGTTATTGTCGGACCGCATAGCTATATCGAGGCTGGCGCGGTTATCGGGGATAACAACGAAATCGGCTCCTCGGTATGGATTAGTTCTTATTCCAGAATTGGAAACGAGAACAGGATATTTCACGGTGCGGCTATCGGCGGCCCGCCACAGGACTTAAAATTTACCGGAGAGAATACGACTCTCGAAATCGGCGACCGAAATACGATTCGAGAATTCGTAACGATGAACCGTGGCACCTCCGCGAGCGGAAAAACAGTCGTAGGCTCGGACAATCTGATTATGAGTTATTGCCATATCGCTCACGACTGCCGGGTCGGGAGCCATATCGTTCTCGCGAATTCGACCAATATGGGCGGGCACGTCGAAATTCACGATTGGGCTATTCTCGGCGGGATGGTCCCTATACACCAGTTTTGTAGAATCGGTGCGCACGCTATGGTCGGCACAGCGTCTCGCATCGTCAAGGATGTCCCGCCCTATCTGCTGATTGGCGCCGACCCGACTCGTCCGGTGGGAATAAACGTAATCGGACTCGAACGGCGCGGATTCAGCGGAGAAACCGTCCGTAACTTAAAGGAACTGTATAAAATAGTCTACCGTTCGAGACTGGGACTGGCCGCCGCATTAGAAAAGGTCCGTCAGGTTCTACCTCCAATCGCCGAGATAGCCGCCTTCGTCGAATTCGTCGAATCCACCAGCCGGGGAATTATCAAATAGAAGCCGGCAATTTTTCCCATTTAATCCCGATAATCGTCCGTCCTGTAAAATGCGGGTCGTGTAACTCGCAAAGACATATAATTCGTCTATTTTGCAGGATTTATCCGTAATCCACCGACTCCGCGAAAAAAAGGCCGCTAAAAAGCGACCCTCATAATCTCGTATAGGAAATCCCGTTACTTCACGTATTTCTTGACCTTCCCCGCTTTGATACAGCGGGTGCAAACGGTCATCTTTACGGGCCTACCGTCGACATCCGCCCGAATAGTCTGCAGATTCGGGTAGTATTTGCGTAAGTTCCGATTGTGGGCGTGAGAGACGTTGCGCCCACTCCGTGGCCTTTTTCCGCATATATCGCATACTCTCGACATAATATCCTCCTGTTTGATTATCTTTGGAACGCTCGAATATATCTATAAATCCTTTCGATGCAAGCGTTTTTTTGGTGAATTTTTTAGCACTCGGAGCTACCGCACCTATACTATTTTCTTATGATAAAATTCAATATTACAGTCAGTATTATCGAGAGTAAAATCATAGTCGCAACGGGGACGAATATCGAGAAACCTTTGCCGCGAATTACAAAATCCCCGGGCAAACGGCCGAGAATCGGGATTTTCTGTGAAAGCCAGAGTAATGTTCCTATTATTACGAGAACCACCCCGGTCGCAACCAGTATTTTTCCGAGATAACTCATTCCCCTATTTTTTCTGTTTTGAGTGTGAACGTTCCATACGTTCCCTTTCCGCCTCGTATTCGCTAAAAATACAACCGCACCAGGTCTGACGATAAAGCCCGAGCTTCTTACTCGCCTTGATACCGCGCCCCCAGAACACTCGAAAATCGTCGTAATAAAAATTGACCCATTCCTCGCGTGTTATCATTCCGGCTACCCGGCGAATAGTATCGTGCATTTGATATTTTGAATAAAGCAGCGTCGTCGAAAAAGCGTCGAAATCCTTTTCGGCGGCGGTTCGAGCCGTTCTTTCCAGCCTATCCCAATAGCATCTAAAACAACGCACCTGAAACTCCGGTTCTTTCAGAAGCATATAAAGATTATCCACAAGGTCGTAGTGGTCGTCGTAAATAACTGGCAGGTCGACTATTTCGGCGAGTTTCTCGACTCCCTCACGACGCAGTCTCCATTCTCCGAAAGGGTGAATATTCGGATTATACCAGAAGCCGGTTACCTCGTGGCCATCCTCGCGGAGCTTCTCGATTGGTTTTATCGCACACGGTGCACAACAAATGTGAAGTAGTATTTTCATAATCGAATCGCTATTTTCCGTTTTTCCTCAAAAAAACAAATGCCTTATATATACCAAAATCCTTACGTCGTTTCCGTCAGTTACGCACCCATTTGTTTTTCGTGGAGGCTTTTATATAAACCGCCCGCCGCGATAAGTTCCTCGTGCCTTCCTGCCTCGACAATAACGCCGTCCGACAGAACGACTATTTTATGAGCGCGAATTATCGTGCTCAGCCTGTGCGCGATAACTACCGCCGTGCGCCCGACCATAAGGTTGTCGATAGCCTCCTGAACGAGTCTTTCCGATTCCGTATCCAGCGAGCTTGTAGCCTCGTCGAAAATAAGGATTTCCGGGTTTTTAAGAATCGCTCTCGCTATCGCGATACGTTGACGTTCACCGCCGGAGAGTTTTACCCCCCGGTCGCCGATAACCGTATCAAGACCGTCTGGTAGTTTTCGAATAAAATAGAGCGCGTTGGCGGCTTCGGCCGCCCAGATAATCTCCTTCTCCGGCCAGTCGGTATGCCCGTATGCTATATTCGCGCGCACCGTGTCATTGAAAAGAATCACTTCCTGCGTAACGATTCCCATAAGCGAACGCAAATCCGAAAGGTCGAGGTCTCGTAAATCGACATTATCGAGCAAAACCCGTCCCTCGGTCGGGTCGTAGAATCGCGGAATCATATCCGCTAACGTGGATTTTCCTGCTCCTGACGGTCCAACCAGTGCGACTATCTCACCCTTTGGAATAATAAGGTCGATACCTTTCAGGGCAGGCTCGTCGGAGCCTTCGTATCGGAAACCGACGTTGTCGAATCGAATGCTGTCGTTAAAATTCCTCGCCGGAATCGCATCCGGTTTGCTGAATATTGTCGTAGGGGTATCGAGCAGGTCGAAAACCCGTTCTGCGGCGGCTAATCCGGTGTTAATTCGTGCGAACTTATCGGAGAACATCTTAACGGGCTGCATTATCAAGAAAAGCACGATAACGTATTGCATAAAAGATTCCGGCGGCAGACCACCTCCCGCTATTATCCTGCGCCCCGCGAACCACAAAATAGCCACGGCGATTGCCGTCGCTATTACTTCGTTGAAAGGTCCCGCGAGCCTCCTTACCCTGATAGTCTTCAGGATATTTCGCAGATATTCATCGGCATATTTGGTGAACCGTTTCAACTCGAAACCGACCATATCGAAAGCCTTGACAACACGTATCCCCGAGACGGTTTCCTGCAAAACGCTCACCGAATCGGCCATACGCTCCTGGCTTCGCGTCGAATATCGCCTTAAATGTTTGCCGATTCTGTCCAGAAGAAACACAACGATAGGCAGTATCGTGGTGATTATCAGGGTAAGCTTCCAATCGATAAATAGCAGGAAAAAATAATAGATTAATATCGTCAGTGGGTCGCGAACCAGGTCCGCCACCGAGACCGAGATAGAACCTTGCATCGTCTGAACGTCGGAGATAATCCTGCTGATAATCTCCCCGGCTCGCCTCTTGTGGAAAAAAGATAGCGGTAGTTTATGAATATGTCCGAAAAGGCGTTTGCGAAAATCGTTCATTATTCCCTGTAAAGCCACACTCGTCAGAACGGTCTGGCAATACAGAAAAAAATTCTTCGAAAACATTATAATAATAAGTAAAATACAGAAATTAGCGAGAGTTCTAAGGCGCGTATCTTTATATACTATAGGGTCGAGGGCGCTTTGGATTTTCGCTCGCCATTTGGCGATAAAATCGCCGGTTTGTATTTCCTCCTGTCGTTCCGCCCGAACGGCCTGAATCGTCCCGCTTTCGGGATTAAAGAGGGTTTTCAAAACCGGTTGAACCATATAGACGAGCGCCACGTTGCTAATCGTGAAAAGCAGCATAGCGATTATCCCCAAAACCAGTGGCAGCCAGTATGGGATAAGAGATTTCGATAGCCGAATAAACAGTCTCATATCGGAAATTTTGTCGAGATAGAATTATCGGTCGATAGATGCCTATAACATAGCGAAAAGGTCGATTACAGGCGTTATAACTACGTCGTTTCCTTATTTTCGGTCTTTTTTCCTTCTTCGATTTCGTGGATTACATCGGCCAAACCTGCCTTTCTGAGTCGGAAATGAAACGCGACACTCTCCGCAGAGCTTAAACCGAACGAGATAATCAGCAGCGATAAAGGAATTTGCGGTATCGTATTTAAGTCGCCGAAACCGAGTTTGCCGGTGAATAACACTGCGATTCCGAAGAAAATAAAAACCACCGTAGAAACAATGTTGAATATGTCGTCGAAGAATGAGTATCCGGATACGGTTTCGGTCGGCACGACTCCTGAATGCCGCGCTTTGCGCCACTTTAAAAACTGTAGCCCGTGGCGAACCATACCGAAATCGACCGCCACGACGGCAATCCAGATGGCCGCGGTGCAAATTGCCGTGTTTCCGTGCGCGGTAAATAGAGACATACTTCGAATCGTCAAAATTACCGCAAAAACAACTACCATCGCAGCCCCAAAAAGAGACGACCATCCGCGAACGGCGAGGTCGAGTTTTGTCCGCGATATTTCCTGTTCCGTTAGCTTCCTGGTTTTGATTACTGGTTCTTTTGTCATTCTATTCCCATATAGTATATTTGATTACTATCGTCGAATTCAAAATTTTGCGCGAGCGATACCCTCTATAAGCGCCTGACGCTCACTCAACCGCCCCGTTTTGATACCGAGGTCCGCTTCGGCAAGAGCTATTATTGCGGTGCGTATCTGTTTGATATCCCATCCTTCCGCCCATTTGGCATAATGTTTTAATTTCCATTTCGGTGCGCGGATATTCGAGGCCGCATCCGGGTCGGTTTTTAGCCGTAAAAGCGTAAAAAGCTCTCTTTTTAGAAAAGCCAGTAAAACCGTGCCGGACTCGCCAAACCCGAAAAGCCGCTGCGCGGCTTTTAATGTTTTCGCGAAATCCCGTGACGCGAAACTGTCCGAGAACTTAAATATATTCGCGCTCCGGGAATGGACAGTCAGATTGTCTATCTCCCTAATCCCAGGTCTGCCGTCGGCGGAGACGAGTGACAGTTTATCCAGTTCCGCCGCGATAGCATCCAGATTGATACCGGCGCGTTCGACAAGGTGCATCGCGGTATCTCTGTCGAAATCGAGTTCTCTATTGGCGGCCATCGATATAACCCAGGCGACCATCTCCCTATCGTTTGCCACAGCGCATTCATAACCGACAAGGAGCTTGACCATCCCCTTGTGAAACGCGTTGTCCTTTCTCGCCGGGACCGATTCCACGATGAGCACGTTTCCTTTCGGGACATGGAAATCCACCAGCGATTCAAGGACCTTTTTAGGAGCCTTCTCGGCCTCGCGGAGCAAAACCAGTCTTTGTCCGACCATCATCGGCACAGCGAGAAGCGCGTCGAAAAACGGTTTACCATCGCGAAGTTCTCCGCCCCAGAACTCATCGAAATTGAAATCAGCGAAATCGGGCGGAACCGTAACGTGCCGAATCGCCGCTATTATCCTGCGCTTGATATAATCCTCGTCGCCGAACAGATAATACCCCGGATGAGCAGGTTCTCTGGCTATCGAATCGAGTGTTTTTTTAAGTTCTTCCGGTTTCATATCGTTATAAAAATAATCCAAATAATATAGAAGTCAACTATAAGTATGGTTGGAGTTTCGAAAACTCGTATTAAATAATAACTTGATTAAACTACGATTAAATAATAATATTTTTCTTGCTTTTTTAAAAACGATACCGTATATTGCGGGCACAAATTAACACCGGGAGGTGAGGAAATGAAACTAACAGAAATCAAAAAGATGGCGAAAGGGTTGGGGCTGAAAGTGAGCAGAGTGAAAAAAGCCGACCTCATTCGAGCGATTCAGGTTGCCGAGGGCAATATCCCCTGTTTCGGCACGGTTATTGAATGCGACCGGCTCGATTGCCTTTGGCGGGAGGATTGTCTGCCCAAAAAATAGGCCTTCCTAAAAAAATAGGGGCGGTCATATCGACCGCCCATTAATACTATAGCTCATATTCTCCTCCCGGCTCGAGAATGACCACCTCAGTGCTCGAAGAACCGACCATCTGCGCGAAATCGTCGGGCGAGGTGTCGATTACCGGCCAGGTGCCGTAATGCATCGGTATAACGGTTTCCGGTTTGAGCAATTTGACCGCATACGCGGCGTCTTCGGGACCCATCGTAAAATTGTCCCCTATCGGTAGAAGCGCGAGGTCGATTGGGTTAAGCTGTCCGATAAGTTCCATATCCCCGAAAAGGCCGGTATCGCCGGCGTGGTAGATAATCTTGCCATCGATTTCGATGAGGAAACCGCAGGGCATACCCATATAGAGGATGTTCCCGTCGTCGTCGACAATACTGCTGCCGTGGAAAGCTTGAGTAAGCTTAACCTTACCGAATGAGAATCCAGCCGCGCCGCCTATATGCATCGGATGGGCCTCCAATCCAAGCCCCTGTGCGTGGACCGCAAGTTCGTTCGGTGCGATTATTGTAGCGCCGCACCTTTTTGCGATATCGAAAGCGTCCCCCACGTGGTCGCCGTGACCGTGAGTCAGCAGTATAAAATCCGCCGATAAGTCGTTCGCCTCGACCGTAGCTGCAGGATTGCCCGTAATAAACGGGTCTATCAGTATCCTGGTTTCGCCGGCCCTAATCTCGAAAGCCGAATGACCGAGCCATTTCACCTTGACCATCTGGACCTCCTTTAGTAAATTGTGGGTAAAGTAGCCGGGTTTCGAACCGATTGGTTTGCGAGTTCTGACAAATACGAATCTCTTATTAATAATATAATGCGAAAAAAGAAAAAAACAACAATAAAGGATATTTTTCTTGCGATATTCGAATGGTTTTTCGGAAAAGAACCTTCCGAGCAGAAGTATTCTCTTGTTGTTTATATTATCGCGACCGTCGTCTTCGTTTTTATGACACCGTTGATATTCACTCTCGGCGCTGTCTGGGGAAATTTGACCTGCGGTAAAATGATATTTTTTCCGGTTTTTTTCTACATTATAGTTATAATAATCGTTCGGGTTATGATTCATATCGGTAGAGGCGCGGAATCGATTTATCAGGGGAGTGAGACCGGCGACAGTGGCGGCGACGATTTCTCCGAAATCGAGTCTCTCGTCGCGCTGGCGCGTTTTGATGAGGCAATCGAACGGTATAAACAGGAATACGAGGAGCGCGAAGGCAAGGACGAACGCCCACGAATTCGTATCGGCGAGATATACTGGTTCGAGATGAAGGACTATGTCGCCGCCTTGAACCAGTTTGCCCTTATTGCCCGGACAACCGATGATAAGGGCATTCAACTGAATATGTATACGCGAATACTCGAGCTTTTCCGCGACCATTTGCCCGACCATCCGGGTTACGATAAATTTTGCCGTTACGTTCTGAGCGAATTCCCGGATACCCTGGCCGCGCGAATGGCTGCCGACCACATTTCAAATTCCGGAGGTTGAAATGCCCTTTTCCGAGATATTTTACCACGCGGCTATGGGAATAGATACGAGCGAGAACCCCGTCCACGGCGTTACTGCAAAGTTGGTCGCGACAAAACTAGAGGATGAACTCGATAATATCGGGTGTTTTCCGGTAGCGGTCGGCCTGATGCCAGACCATGCGCATATTCTTTTCGGTGCGCCAGCCGAGGCCTCGCCGGATGCTATTATTACAGCGCTCAAAGAGGCTACCTCGGAACTCGTCTCCGGTATGGGCCGCGACGAACAACTAATCTGGAAAAGAGAATACGGCGTCGTTTCGGTAAGCAGGTCGCATTTGGATATAGTCGAGGATTATGTTAGAACCCAACAAGAGCGGCATAGTTCGGGGAAGGTCAACAAAACGCTAGAGAGAATGGAATAAACGATGCGGTAAAAAAAGCGACCGACCCGACCGGTGCTTAAAAATTGTAATCCGGCTGGCACGCTCCGTGCGAAGTCCTTATAAGGTTTTTTGAATACATAATAGCGGACGCACGGACTCCCGACCCCACAAAGCCCCTTCCCTCGCGCCAGCCGATAGTATCGGAACCGACTTATCAACGGCTTCGCCGATTCACTTCTTGTAGATAACGACCGTAGTTATGGATATTCTTCTATATCCTGCCTTGACAAATCGGATTATTTGATTATAATTCTGCAAAGCGAAAGACCGATTAATCAGCTACATTGATTTGGATATTCTCATTCTAAATAAAACCTATTTTATTACCACGACCTATCGCGGCCCCAAAGACGATTCTTCCGATTCCAAGTGGAAACGCCGCATCCGCTATCCGTAGTAGATAGTTAGAGAATTGGAGAGTTGAGGAGTTGAAGGATAACTCCTTAACTTCCGGATTTTTAACTCTCGAACTCCTAAACTCCTGAACTCCTAAACTA
>QNEE01000095.1 GCA_003645085.1 bacterium
AGGCGGTTCCGGCGAAGACAATAACGGCGACAGCTATCCCGACGGAAATAGATACGCGTGGGGCGACACTTTTTCTATCGATATCGGCGGGGTTTGCGTTCATTGCAATTTCCATAACGCATATAGCGACCCGATGCCGGATTCGCTGGTCGACGAATTCGAGTATTCTGCTCCTGTGGGGAGTTTCCCCACCGGTGAAAGCTGGTGCGGAGCTACGGAAATGTGCGGCAATGTCGCCGAATGGGTCTCGGACTGGTTCAGCCTCGATTATTATTCCATCTCGCCCGCTTCCGACCCACCGGGGCCTGAAACCGGAGACAAAAAGGTCGTCAGAGGAGGCAGCTTTATCGACCAGAGTTCGGCCTCCGACCCCGGATACTATCTTCGCACCTGGCGACGCGACTCGAACGACCCGGACGACCGAAAAAAACATATCGGTTTCCGAATAGCGAAAGATAGCTGATGTTGAAAACACCCCGCGAGTGGGCGCATTTGAGTCTCGGACTGGTAACAATAGGACTTGCGATACGTCTGCTCGTCCCCGAAGCATTCTGGATTTCGCTCGTGTTCTGGGGAATGAGTGTAATTTCGGGCGTGGTTACGTTTATAAAAAACGGGCGAATTTTGCCGACAACGGCACAAATGTTGGGCAGGAATAACGGGAAACTCGGGCTACTGGGCTTTATCGAGGTTTATCTGGCTCTCGTCCCGGCGATAACGGCGGTAGCGATGCTCATATACATATTCCTCGTTAGAAAATAGGTTTATCGATTGGGAATTATAGTCCAAAAATACGGCGGAACGAGCGTAGCGGATACCGGGCGTATCGCGAGCGTCGCCGAACATATAGTCAAAACCCGCCACGAAGGTAGCGATATCGTTGTGGTTGTGTCCGCTATGGCCGATACTACCGACGATTTGATAGAGCTTGCAAAATCTATCGACCCGAACCCGCCGGAACGTGAATACGATATGCTGCTCACCGCCGGTGAGCGAATAAGTATGGCGCTTCTTTCTATGGCTATACAGAGGCACGGCGAGCACGCGGTCAGTTTTACCGGAAGCCAGAGCGGGATTATCACCGACGACGACCATACGCGCGCCCGGATTATCGAGGTCCGGCCGACTAGGATAATCGAAACCCTCAATAATGGAGCTATCGCGATAGTAGCGGGTTTTCAGGGCGTCTCCGGTAAAAGAGACATTACCACGCTCGGCAGAGGAGGTTCAGACACGACGGCTGTGGCGCTCGGTGTGGCGCTCGGCGCCGAGATTTGCGAAATCTACACCGATGTAGAGGGAATATACTCCGCCGACCCGAACAGAGTTCCCGATGTCGAACTGCTGGCGGAAATGACCTTCGAGGAAACGCTCGACCTCGCATATTTCGGGGCGAAAATTTTACACTCGCGCGCGGTCGAACTCGCAAGAACTGCAAAACTGCCCATCAGGATAACGTCCAGTCTGACTAAAGGAAAGGGGACAATGATTGTGGAAAAAGTAACTGGTATGGAAAGACCCCGGTTTGTGGGACTTTCCCGCCGAGACGATATCTATCTTTGTTCGGCAGCCCTTCCGGATGCGAAGGCTGTGGCCAGATTATTTGGCGCTCTGGAAGAGGACCGCGTCCGCGTCGGTTTCCCGAGAGCAAGGAAAGAAGCGAATCTCTGGGTCGTCAGTTTCTGGGTGCAGGAATCGGATATCGAGAGGGTCGAGCGACTCGATATAGGAGCCGAAATCGCCGTCGATAATAAGGTCTGTCTTCTCGCGCTTGTCGGACAGGAGATAGCCCAACGCGCCGACGTTATCCGCGAGTTGATGGAATTCCTTATCGAACAGGACACCGAACCTCTGCTCATCGACGCCACTCAGGTCAGTGTCGCGGTCGTAATACCGGACTCTTGCGGGGATAAACTCGAAGAGGCGTTACATAACAAATTCATAAAAGGAAGCCCTTTTGAAATTCACTGACGCAAAAATAGCGATAGTCGGGGCTACCGGACTAGTCGGGCGAAATATTCTCTCGCTGATGGAGGAGCGTGAGCATAAACCGGCGAAACTCGCCCTTTTCGCTTCAAAAAAGTCGGAAGGGAGAAGTGTAAAATTTCTCGGAGACGATTTGCCTGTATCGCTTTTACCGGAATATAATATCGGAAATTTCGATATCGCTTTTTTCGCCGCTGGCTCGAGCGTTTCATTCGAGTGGGCACCGAGATTCGTCTCCGATGGTGCTGTCGTAATCGATAAATCCTCGGCATTCAGGGATGACCCGGATTGCCCTCTGGTTGTCCCGCAGATAAACCAAAAGGAACTCGATAATCTTAAAAAAGGCATTATTGCCAGCCCGAACTGCAGCACTATCGGTTTCGTTCTTGCAATAAAACCTCTTATCGACTTATTCGGAATACCGAAACATATCGTTGTGGCGACTTATCAATCGGTAAGCGGCGCCGGCAAGGAGGGTCTCGAGGCTCTCCGTTTTCAGAGACTCGGTGAGGATTATTCCGGCCCGTTCGGCAAACCTATTTATAACAACATCCTACCGGCAATCGACGAACTCGGCCCCGACGGTTTTTATAAAGAAGAAACCAAATTAATGACCGAAACCCGCAAAATACTGGGTATAGAAGATTTGGAAATAACCGCTACCGCGGTGAGGGTTCCCGTAAATATAGGTCATTCGGAAGCCGTAACACTGTTTTTTACGAGGGAGGTGGATTTAGGCGCCGCGGAAACCGCTTTAAAAAGCGCGCCGACTATAATAGTCTCGGATTTTGACGATTATCCCACCCCGTTGGAGGTTGCTAAAACGGACGATGTCGTAGTCGGTCGAATTCGCACACATCCCAGCGACGAAAGGGTTTTGTGTTTGTTTCTAGCGTTCGATAATCTGCGCAGAGGCGCTGTTACGAACGCGTTAGATATAGCGGAATTAATCCTGATAAAGAAGTAGTCTTACACTTCTTCGGGGCTTTTTTTGCGGGCTTTTTCCCAGATACCCCAGGCGACTATCGCGGCCAGTATCTCTAAAAAATACAGAACCGTCATAGTTTGCATTTTAAGGCCGGCTGCGATAGTAATAATCGCGGGTATCAAGGCATATATAATCCAGGCTATCCAAGCGAGCATAATTTCCTCCGTTTCTTGTTGAAACATACGTTCTATAGAGAAAAAGTCAAGGAGTTATTTTAGTGGAAAAGGAAGATATTAAGGACTATCGGCGTCCAGATTGGGATATCTATTTTATGCGAATGGCCGAGCTTGTGGCGTCACGTTCGACCTGCTTGAGGCGCCATGTCGGTGCGGTGCTGGTCAGGGAAAAACGGATACTCGCCACCGGTTATAACGGTGCGCCTCAGGGGATAAGACAT
Organism: bacterium; assembly: GCA_003645085.1. Classification (GTDB taxonomy): domain Bacteria; phylum UBP14; class UBA6098; order UBA6098; family UBA6098; genus QNEE01. Next base: position 3,372 of record QNEE01000095.1, read on the forward strand.
TGTTCGGAGGTCGGTTGTCTGCGGGAGCAATTGAATATTTCGAGCGGAGAGCGTCACGAGCTTTGCCGCGGAATCCACGCAGAACAAAACGCGATAATACAGGCCGCGTTATTTGGTGTGAGCACCAAAGGAGCCACACTCTACTGCACAACTAAACCGTGTATAATCTGCACGAAAATGCTGATAAACGCCGGCATCGACCGTTTCGTGGTCGCCGAGATGTATCCCGACAACCTCGCAGACAGCTTCATCAAAGAGGCCGGAATTACTCTTGAACTACTTCCGCCGGAGGAATACCGGTTGGAGAACCGATATAAAAGCAATGGGGAATATTAGAATAATTCATCCTATCGTGTTGGTTCTGCTATTTTTAGCTTGCGGACTCGGCGACAACAACACGATACGTCTTTCGGTCGACGGTGAGGAAATAACCGAATACGGGGCGAAAATCTCCCTTTCGCAAGAAGGCGCCGGTATCTATTCAGCTTACCTTATGTCTCGTGGGGACCGAGTCGTTCTCGCGTGGAAAGTCCGCGATAAAGACCCTATAAAATGGGTCGGTAAAAGGTTCCGCGGATTCAGATTTAAGGTTAAAGAACCGACGGTAAAGGTTAATTTCGACGATTCCGAGGTCGGGATTCTTGTCGAGATAAGCGACGCCTCGGGACGAACCGTCTCAGGCCGTTTTTCAGGAAACGTTGGTGTAGGCGCGGGTTCACACCGTATCAGTAATGGCACTTTCCGCGCGCCGGTTTATTTCTGGGATAGATAGACGGTGAGGCATCGAGTAACTCCCGAAACCTAACGCTGTTCCTGATGGTTTTTCTCAATGGTCCGTAGGATTTCCCATATTAGCCGTTTTACTATATTAGGTAGCCAATAACTTAAATTGTGGGTTAAAATGGCTTCCGTTCAAATGGCCCCTTCCGTTATTTAAGGAGTTACACCGGGATTTACGGCATGTATAACGTAATATTGTTTGACACAATCTATTACGGGATTTCCAACCGGTTCGGTCTAAACCGCGCTGTCACGGTTTTTGCTACGCGCGGTAGGTATAGTGATATATCATTCCGCGCGCAAAAACCCCCACCGGGACACCACTTCACACCCGCGCCAGCCCTCGATTTTCGCTTATATTTCGTAACCTGGCGACTTATATCAAGGCTAAATAATTCCCATTCAGATAATCGTTTAAGGCTACAATTTCTGGCAACTCCTCTTCTATAATTTCGGTTGATTTTTACTTTCCACTTCATTACATTGTGAAGGCTTTAACAATCTAAATATAATCTGGAGGTCTGAATGTCTGACAAAATATTACTATCCGGAAACGAGGCTATTGCGCGAGGCGCTTATGAGGCCGGTGTGCATGTCGCTACCGCATATCCGGGAACGCCTTCGACGGAGATTCTCGAAAATATCGTAAGATACAAGGACGTTATCTACTGCGAATGGGCGCCCAACGAGAAGGTTGCTGTCGAGGTCGCCCAGGGCGCGTCTTTCGGCGGTGCGAGAGCGCTAACGGCGATGAAACACGTCGGAGTCAATGTCGCCGCCGACCCGATGTTCAGTTTCGCATATACCGGCGTCAACGGCGGCTTTGTGCTGGTCTCCGCCGACGACCCCGGTATGCATTCCTCCCAGAACGAGCAGGACAACCGACGTTACGCGGAATTTATGAAAATCCCGCTTCTCGAACCGACCGACAGTCAGGAGGCCAAAGATATGGTCTCCGCCGGAATGGATATATCCGAAAAATTCAACACCCCGGTAATGCTTCGGATGAGCACGCGGCTGTGCCACTCGATGGGGCTGGTCGAACTCGGCGAAAGGAAGGAATTTCCGGTAAAAGAATACGTTACCGATTTCAAACAAAGGGTGGTTATTCCGGCTCACGCCCGGGTTTTGCACGTTAAACTCGAAAAACGCCTTATGAAACTCAAAGATTATGCGGAAAAAACGCCGCTGAACTCTATTATAGAAGGGGATTTCGAATACGACGGCAAAAAAATCGGGATAATATCTTCCGGGATAAGTTTTCAGTATGCTCGCGACGCTTTCCCCGATGCGCGGTTTCTTAAACTCGGGATGAGCTTCCCGTTCCCGATAGAAACCTGCCGCCGGTTCGCGGAATCGGTCGATGAACTGTGGGTTGTGGAGGAAAACGAGCCGTTTATAGAAAACCATTTAAAAAAGGAGGGCATAGCCTGTATCGGCAAGGAAAAGGTGCCGCTAACGAACGAGCTTTCACAAAGCATAGTCCGGCAGGCGTTCATCGGCGAAAAAGCCGAACCGAACGCGGACACTTCCGATTTACCGCCGCGTCCGCCGGTGCTCTGTCCGGGATGTCCTCACAGGGGGATTTTCTATGTCGCACGTAAACTGGGGTTCACATCGACTACCGATATCGGATGTTACACTCTGGGGATGCTTCCTCCGCTCGAGGTCGGCGAGACCTGCATCTGTATGGGCGCGTCGATTGGCAACGCTTTTGGTATGGAGAAGGCGCGAGGCAAAGATTTCGGGAAAAACACACTCGCTTTTATCGGTGACAGCACGTTTGTCCACAGCGGAATGACAGGCCTCGCGGATATCGCATATAATAAAGGGAATATCGCCGTCGTTATTCTCGATAACTCTATCACCGCAATGACCGGCCATCAGCAGCACCCCGGAACCGGTATAACGCTGATGGGAGAGGAAACAACAAAACTCGATTACGTGAAACTTGCCGGGGCACTCGGTATCGAGTATGTGTTCGAGACGGACGCTTTCAACCTCGAACAGATTACCGATGTGCTCAAAAAGGTCAAAGAACTGGACGGTCCGAAACTAATAGTCAATCGAGGGCGTTGTATTCTGCTCGATATAAAGAAAATGAAAATTACCCCGTTCGTCGTGGACCCGGAAAAATGTTCGGCCTGCGGATTATGTTTCAAGCTCGGTTGTCCCGCTATAAGCTCTGGCGAGACCACCGAAAAAGGCAGAAGAAAAGCGACTATTAGCCCGATATTCTGTGTGGGAGAGGCCTGTGCGATGTGCGAGCAGATATGCCCGACGGGGGCGATATCGCAACCGTAAGGATGTAACGAAGAGAATATAATATGAAACTCCTGTATAGGATAATATTCACATTATTCTTAATGTATGCCGCCGGGGCGACAGCGATTCAGGTTCATTTCGCGCTGGTCAACGACTGCCACGCCGTTCTGGAGCCCTGGGGGCCGCGAGACCACATTACGCTCGAAGGCTCGATTGGCGGTTACGCCCGAGCGGTGTATATCGTCGATTCGCTCCGGGGAGAATACCCCGATATAATCTTCGTCCACGCGGGGGATATACTCACCGGGGATTTCCTCTCCACTATGACTATCGGTTACGGTGTCTGGGATTTGTGGATATCTGCGGGAGTTCGAGCGTTCGCACTCGGCAATCACGAGTTCGAATACGGTCCCGGCGCCCTCGATACAGTGCTGGGATTGATTGATGTCCCACTTTTGTGCGCGAATCTCGACGCGACCGGTTATCCTAATCTCGCCGCGACGCTAAAACCATATATAATTATTCCGTATCCGGGAGATACACCTGAAGATACGATAAACATCGCGTTTTTCGGCGTATGCACCGAGGAAACCGACTACGCCGGCTGGACGAGCCCGCTCGACCTCGGCGACGTCGTAACCGCAATCGACACGTTCGGCCTACCGCCGGAGGCAGACTGCGCAGTAGCGCTCCCGCATCTCGATTTGACCGACGACCTGCTTGTCGCGGAGATTCCCTTTATAGACGCCGTTTTAGGCGGACATAACCACTCGGTATACGAGGAACCTTATTGGGCGGTAGTTGGAACAGACAGCACGCCGGTAGTTAAGGCGGGCGCGAACGTTATCGGTGTCGGACACCTTACGATGGAATATATCGAGGACGCCGGTCTGAAATTCATCGATTGGGAGGTTATTCGCGTCAACAGCGGTGTTCCGGAGGATTCCGCCGCCAGGGAGCGACTCGATTTTTACCGCGATATAATAGCTTCCAATCCATATATCGGCCTCGACCCGTATAATGAAATCGCTTTTTACGCGGAATCGACTATTTGTTCTTATCCAAAAGCACCCGCCGGCAGCGGCTGGGTCGATTCCCCCGAGGGGAATCTAGTAACAGAGTCCTACCGCACCGCTCTTGGCGTGGATATTACGGTGGAGGGCAGGGGTGCTTTGCGGATGCCGCTATTCGCCGGCCCTGTAACCTACGCCGACCTTTTCCGCGCGGTCCCGGCTGGGCGCGACCCCGAAACCGGCCTGAATGCGCGTCTTGTTACAATAACTATGACCGGTTCGGAGCTTAAACAGGTACTGGAATACTCGATATTAGGTGCGACATTAAGCCCGGAGCTTTTCCCGGAATTCAGCGGAATGCGGTTCGCATACAACCCCTACGGTTCGCCTCTAAATAAAATCGACACAGATAGCTGGACTATCGGCGATAACCACTGGAACCCGCTTGAAACCTATACCCTCGGTGCGACGGAGATTCTGATTTACGCGATGGACCTTATCGGCATACCGCACGGCGCCGTCGATACTTCAACCATTACCGTATATCGAGCGCTCGCTAATTATTGCAGCGATACGGCTTTCATCCCGGTATATGTCTCGGATGGTCGTCTAATCGACCTTTCATCCGGTATCGCCGAGGTTACCTCGATGCCGACCAGCATAACAATCGAGACCTACCCAAATCCGTTTAATTCCGCTGTGGTTATTTCCGTCCGGGGCGTCGGTGCGACCTTTCGGTCGCCGGGGCAGGTCGGACTGAAAATCTTCGATATAACCGGACGTCCGGTGGCCGACCTGCCCCTGCCGCGCGCTGAATCCGGTGGAAACAGCGGTTATAGGGAAGGGTGTTGGCCGGATTTTGCGCGCGGCCCGACGCCCCTGATATGGCAACCCGAGGAATCTGAACCATCTGGAGTATACTTTGTTCAAATTATCGGTTCAAACGTCCCAGCGAAGAAAATCGTATATCTAAGATAAGATTTTCCTTGCCTTTTTAGAAAACCTCGATATAATTATTGTTCCTTCTCGGATAATCGTATTATCCAATATCACGATGCGCCGCAACGAACGAAATATCGACCGCGACCTCGACTACCGCAATCGGGTCCTCGGCGACCCCGAGGGGTAACCTCTGTCTTTCACCCCAGTATAATTTCCTGTTCTATATCCTTACCAAACGGAGGTTAGATATGAAAAAAATGTCTAAAGAAGAAGTTGCGGCTATCGTTCCGGGGCAGGTTCACGAGATAATCGGCTCGGTTATGCTCGCCGACGGCTTCCCGATAGTCGTCGATATGGCTCGTTCGCAGGGCCAAATAATATACGATTCGAAAGAAAATAAACCCTATCTGGATTTTTTCAGCTATTTCGCGAGTAATCCTATCGGCCATAATCACCCGAGAATGACCGAACCGGAGTTCGTCGCGAAACTCGGCAGAGCCGCTGTCGAAAAACCGTCGAACTCCGATGTTTATACAGTCGAGATGGCGCAGTTCGTGGCGACCTTCCATCGGGTAGCGATGCCCGACGATATGCAGCATCTATTCCTTATATCCGGCGGCGGTCTCGCTATCGAAAACGCCATCAAAGCCGCGATGGACTGGAAAATCCGGAAAAACATAGAAGCCGGCAAAGGAGAAATCGGCACTAAAGTCATTCATCTTAAAGACGCTTTCCACGGGCGAACTGGATATACTCTCACGCTGACCAATACCGCCAATCCGAACAAATATAAGTATTATGCAAAATTCGACTGGCCGAGGATTTCCTGCCCGGCGGCGAAATTCCCACTCGAGGGTAAAAATCTCGACGATACAATCGCCGCCGAGAAAAAAGCACTCGAAGAGATAGAATCTATTTTCAAGGCTGACGCGGACAATATCTGCTCTTTTATTATCGAGCCCGTCCAGGGTGAAGGCGGCGATAACCACTTCCGACCGGAATTCCTCAAAGCCGCGAAAGAGTTATGCGAGAAATACGACACTCTCTATATATTAGATGAAATCCAGTCGGGGATGGGACTTACAGGCAATATGTGGGCGTGGCAAACACTCGGGGTCCAACCGGATATATTCGCGTTCGGCAAAAAAAGCCAGGTCTGCGGTATCGTCGCCGGGTCGCGTATCGACGAGGTCGAAGAGAATGTCTTCGTCGTGCCGAGCAGATTAAATTCGACCTGGGGCGGGAATTTAATCGATATGGTTCGTTGCCAGCGCTATCTCGAGATTATCGAGGAGGAAAACCTCGTCGAAAACGCTGCAAAGATGGGCGAATATCTGCAGAAAGGTTTGCGCCGACTCGAGACCGACCACGAGCAGGTAACCAACGCGCGCGGTCTCGGCCTGATGTGCGCTTTCGATATGCCGGATACCGAATCCCGCGATAAACTAACGTCAAGATGTTTCGACAGGGGACTCATAATGCCCTCCTGCGGGCACAGAACGGTCCGTTTCCGGCCGAGCCTCAATATCGAAGCAGAGCACATCGACCGCGCTATGGTCATAAT
>QNEE01000096.1 GCA_003645085.1 bacterium
GGGTCGGACACGCTCGGTATCTCGCCGATGGGAGCAAGAGGCGCCGCGCTCGCTCTCGGTATAGCACAATCCGCGGGATTTGTCGTCCAGTTGAGATTTATTTTCGGCGGAAGAAGCCGGATTAAATTGCACATCGCCGATTTTATCCGCCCGAGAATCGAAGAGGTTAGACGGATTCTCAAAACCGGCGTCCCAGCGACCCTGGAGCAGCTAATCTGGATGACAGGACAACTCGTTTTGCTAGCGTATATCGCACGCCTTGGTCAGACCGAACTGGCCGCGCATCAGATAGTCATCAGGCTTACCCAGACACTCGGCGTCGTCTATCAGGGTCTCGCTTTCGGGAATATGGCGCTTTGTGGCCACAGTTTCGGCGCAGGAGATATCGAAAGAGCCGGACGAATATCCCGCAAAATACGATATTTCAGCCTTCTCGTCGGCGTTACATTCGGCATCGCAGTTTATTTTTACAGGGAGAATATCGCCCGGTCTTTCACATTCGACCCGGAGGTAATAGCTACGACGCTAATTCTGATGCCCATTCTCGCGTTACAGCAAATCCCGAAATCGCAGACTATGATAACCGCCAGTGAGCTTCGCGCCCGCGGCGACCTGAATTTCATCGCGCTGACCGGTGGGATTTTCGTCGCGCTCAACGAGGTTATTCTTTCGGCTGTGGCGATTTTCGCATTCGGTTGGGGTTTAGCGTCGGTCTGGGCGCTTCTCGTAGTCGATGAAATCTGCCGATTCGTTGTCCATTTATTACGCATCCGCCGCGACCTTGTGCGTCCGGTGTAGCGTTCTGAGTTCGGCGTTCTGCGTGCGGTGCGCCTTTGCATCGTTAGTTTTGATATGGGAGTTTCTGCGGGAAAGGGCTTCCGCAGCTATTTCAAATAAACCACTCGCTTCACTATATTTTTACTCGACACATCATCCCTATGTCTGGCTTGACAATTGCTAATTCTCACAGTAAATTAAACCAATCGTAAGGAGGAAATATGTCCAGAATCATTTTGTTTATAACTATTCTCGCTATGGCCGCCTACGGGCAAATCGCATTGACCGTCTATAGTGACGGTTTCGCGTTAGTAAAAGAATCCCGGACTATTTCGGTCGGCAAAGGAATCACCCAATACGACTATACGCCGGTGCCGAGCGGTATTATGCCGCAGACGGTGCATCTTTCGGCCGATGGTATCGCGGTATTGGAGCAGAACTACGAATACGACCTTGTAAGCACCGAGAGGCTGCTCGAAAAGGGCGTCGATTCCGAGATAAGAGTCTATACCGAGAAAGAAGGCCCTTATCAGGGGACGCTGCTGTCCTCGGATGGCACTACTATTCTACTCGATATAAACGGACAGTTGACATCGCTGCTTGTCGAGAAAACCACCGCGGTGAATTTTATCGAGCGCCCGGACCGTTTGTTCACAAGGCCGACTCTGGCGTGGTTGCTATACTCCGATAAAGCCGGGAAAAAGGATACGGAATTGTCGTATATGACCAACGGCGTCGGTTGGCAGGCCGCATATATCGCGACCGTCAACAAAGACGATACCCGCCTTGCTCTCGATGGCTGGGTTACGATAAACAACTTTTCGGGGATGACCTATAAGGACGCCATTTTGAAACTTGTTGCCGGAGAGGTTCATCGTGCGGAGGTTCTCGGTCGAGGCGCCGGCGCGCCCAAAGGCGTAACGATGGATATGGCCGAAGCGGCGGCAGGTTTCGAGGAAGAGGCGTTTTTCGAGTATCATCTCTACACACTTCCTCGACCGGCGACTGTTGCAGACAGGCAGGAAAAACAACTCTCGCTGTTCGAACCGGCGGAAACCGATGCCGAGAAGGTGTTCGTGTTCGAGCCGTTCCGAGGAGATAAGGTCCGTGTCGAGATGGAATTCGTCAACTCGGAGGAAAAGGGCCTCGGGATGCCACTGCCCGAGGGTGTTATCCGCGTCTATAAAGAGGACAAATCGGGCGCGCTACAGTTCGTCGGCGAGGACAGAATCGAGCATACACCGAAGGACGAGGAAATCAGGATATACCTCGGCAATGCCTTCGATGTGGTCGCTGAACGAAACCGCATCGACTACAGGCGAATCTCCAACCGTGTCTACGAGGAGGACTACGAGATAAAGCTCCGCAACCACAAGGACGAGGACATAATCGTCAAGGTTGTCGAGCATTTCTGGGGAGATTGGTTCATCAAGGCCGAGAATATCGAGGGCAACAAGGAGGATGCCAGGACGAACGAGTGGGAAGTCCCTGTCCCAGCGGACGAAGAGGTTACCCTGACTTTCACTGTTCGACACAAATAAGGTATTATGGTTTGGGGTAAAGGAATCGTCCTTCTCGTTCTGTCGTCGGGTTCTTAATTGTGGTTCCCATGCAGAGCGAGGAAACGAGAGAATAAAATCGAGGAGGTCCTATGCTCGGAATAAACTGGAACGAACTACTCGACAGCGTTGTTCTCGCGGTCGGCCGGTGGCTGATTACAGGTGGGATACGGGTAATCGTATATATTGTCGCGGGGATAACAGTGATAAAAACAGTGCAGAAAATCGGCAAATCGATAGTCCGTAAAGTCGAGGACGAGGACGATTCGACACGGAGCGAGCGTGAACGCCGCGCGGATACGCTCTTTCAGGTCGTTCAAGTCAGCACAAGAATTTTCGTGTGGGTGATTGTCGGTTTTATGATTTTACGAGAACTCGGAGCGAATATCACCCCGCTATTAACCGGCGCGGGTGTTATCGGACTCGCAATCGGTTTCGGTGCACAGAATATTGTGCGAGATTTCTTCAACGGTTTTCTTATACTCCTCGAAAATCAATACCGCGTCGGCGATGTCGTCCGTATCGCCGATAAGTCCGGCCTGGTCGAATCGATAAACCTAAGAACAACCGCTATCCGCGACCTCGAAGGTGTCGTGCATATTATTCCGAACGGTGAAATTAAAACTGTCGATAATATGACGTTCTCCGAAAGCCGCGCGGTTATCGATGTCGGTATCAGCTATAATTCGAGTGTCGATAAAGCGTTCGAGGTGATAAACAAAACCGGCGACGAACTCAAAGCAGATAGCGAATTGGGGTCGTATATCAGGGAATTCGGCATTCTGGGCGTGGAAAACCTCGGCGAGAGTTCGGTCGATATTAGGGTTTTAATCAAAACCGACCCTTTACAACAATGGGCAGTGGCGCGAAAATTCAAGTATCTTATAAAAAAGCGTTTCGACGAAGCTGGTATAGAGATACCGTTCCCGCACAGAACCATATACACGAGAACGGAAATGAAATAAAAACAATAGTGTGAATCTTGTAAAATAGCAAATAATAGGAGAACTAGAATAAATTCTTACAATACTGTAATATCCGGGAGGTATAATGCCCGCTAATGCCGAAGAATTGACAATCAATTACGAAGAGAACGGAGTCGTTATTGTAAAAGAATTGGACAAGGTAATCCTCTCTAGCGGTGCTTGGTCGACGATTATATTCAAATATCGCCAGTTAGACCGCGCAAAAAAGACCTATGGCCCGGTTCGCTATACTATCCGCCGTTACCGAAAAATCAAAGGGGAATACAAGCAACAGGGAAAATTCAATATCTCCAGTAGTGACCAGGCCGTAAAGATAGTCGATGCGCTGGATGCGTGGTTGCAGGAAGAAAACGAATAGACGGAAAACCAAACGGTTACGGTTAATAGTTAATATCAGGAGCGATATGAGAGAACAAATGAAGGTGTTGCTTGTTGCCGCGGAGGCATATCCGTTTGCGAAAGTCGGTGGTCTCGCCGATGTGGCTGGGAGCCTGCCGAAACCGCTATACGACAGAGGAGTCGATATTCGCGTGATGATTCCACTTTACGATAAAATCGACAGGGAGAAATTCGGAATAGAGTATTGCGGTGTCGATTTCGATATAGAAATGGGAGACGAGGTCGTGAAAGGACAACTCTTGGCGGCTAAATTCCCCGATAGCGAAATCCCAATATATTTTATCGAATGCAAAAAGTATTTCGGCAGACCGGGAATATATACGGACCCGGAAACCGGTGAAGCATATCCCGATGACGGCGAACGATTCGTGTTCTTCAGCAAAGCGATAATCGAAGGCATTCACGCGCTCGGCTGGACTCCCGATGTGTTCCATGCAAACGACTACCAGACAGGATTAGTGCCCGCGTTAATCAAAATCAAATACCCGGATGCGCAAATCGGGTTTTTATATAGCATCCACAATCTGGCGTATCAGGGACGGTTCGAGTTCGAGATACTGGATATTATCGGTATTGGCAAAGAATTGGCCTATCCGATGGCCCCTTTCGAGTTTTTCAATAAGGTTAATTTTATGAAGGTCGGTATCTCGTTCGCGGATATAGTAAATACCGTATCGCCGACCTACGCCAAGGAAATCCAAACAACCGAGGAATACGGCTATGGACTTGAGGGCGTTCTGCGTTCCGTAAGCGACCGGCTTTTCGGGGTTATAAACGGAATCGATTCCTCCGTCTGGAATCCCGAATCAGATAAGAATATTCCCTATAATTATAACGCCGACGACTTGTCCGGAAAACGTATGTGTAAAGCGGCGCTCTTAAAAGAGGTCGGGCTGCCTAGCGATGCCCTCGACATCCCGTTAATCGCAATGATAAGCCGTCTCGCCGACCAGAAGGGTTTCGATATTCTATTGCCGGTAATGGAGGATATCTTGAAAGATAAGGTTATGTTCCTTCTTCTCGGAACGGGGAACAAAAAATACGAGGCGGCGTTCGAGAAACTCGCCTTAAAATACCCCAAAAAACTCGCGGCGGTAATAGATTTCAAAGGACCTCTGGCGCACAGAATCGAGGCCGGTGCGGATATGTTCCTGATGCCGAGCAGATACGAACCGTGCGGATTGAATCAGATGTATTCGATGGCCTACGGCACAGTTCCGGTAGTGCGGAAAACCGGAGGATTGGCCGATACCGTTAAACCCGCTAATCTCGAGAAAGATACGGGCAACGGATTCGTGTTCGAGGAATACAGCGGTAAGGCCCTGCTCGGTGCCGTGAGAAGAGCGGTCGAAGCGTTTAAGGATGGCAGAGCCTGGCGGAAACTTCAGGGAAGATGTATGTCGGAAGATTTTACGTGGGGCGCTTCCGCGGATAAGTATATAGAGCTATACAGACAAGCACTGGCTTTAAGAAGATACGGTATTTAAACGGTCGGTCGCCCAGAACGATTAGATGAACATCTTCCCATCGGAATGCAGAATATCTCCCGAAAACTGCCGTATGTAATCCCCGCGCTGACCGCGCTTATATATCGCCTCGTTCTCCCTGCAACGCTTGTCGACGACGCATACATCACGATGCAGACCGCGCGAAACATCGCACTCGGTAACGGGATGGTTTTCAATGCCGGCGAGAGGATTTTCACAGTAACCGCGCCGCTATGGGTATTTCTTAACGCCGCTGTCAGGGCTTTCGGTGTCGATTCGGTTATCGTGGTTTTTGTTCTCGGCCTTATTTTCGAGATAATCCTTTCGATTCTTGTCGTTTCACTCGGTAAAGGGCTTCTGAAAAACGCCTGGGGGGGTGGTTTTGCCTCGATATTGCTGATTACGAATCCGGTTTTTTCCATCACGAGCCTCGGCGGTATGGAAATCGCGCTTTCGATTTGCGCTATCGCCCTATCTTTCCTGATGCTCGAAAAAAAACGCCCAAATTGGGCACTAACTGTCGCGGCTGTCGGAGTATGGATAAGGTTCGATAACCTGATTTTGCTGGTGGTCGCCGCGTTATGGGTAATATTCAACAAGGACCTTAAAAAGAAATTTGCTTGTTTTATTCCAGCTATAGTTTTAATTTCGGCTTATCTTGCGCTGGCACAGATATATTTCGGAAGCCCGATACCGGTGAGCATTTTAAGAAAGGCGCTTTTCCCCGGCGGCGAATCCTGGGGAATATCTGTGCTCCTTATTGCGCGTGAATTTTTCTACACGATTGTCGGTAAAAACACGGCATACGGTTTTGGCTATTCACCGCTTATAATAATATTGCCGTTCGTTATCGGCGGGATTATACTAACGATAAAGCGGAAAGGGCAATCCGTTCTGCCGCTTCTTTCCTTTTCGCTGACGTATTTTCTGGCTTATGTTTTAACCGGTAAAGATTACGCGCTCTTTTTCCCATGGTATTTTGTTCCGCTGCTGTTGGGAGTTTACGTTCTGGCCGGTTTTGGAATCATTGGACTTACCAAAAAACTTTTAAAGAAACCGCGCGTTGTTTCGAGAGCGGCTGGCGGATTATGCGTTCTGTGGGCGTTGGTTATGCTCGTTCAAGGCTATAACAGGGCGGTCGATTTCCGCTACGCGGTGTCTTCGGGACGCGAGCAAACCTATGCCGCCGCGACAGTCTGGCTTGGAATGCACCTTCCCGAAAATTCCACGATTTGTTCGGGGGAAATCGGCGCAATCGGTTTTTTCGCGAGACCGGATATACGTGTGCTGGATATGGTCGGTTTGACTCGCCCGCTCGATGACCGACGGTTGCCGGTAAACCTCATCGACGAGGAAAATGTCGAAGCGATAATATACTGGCGTTTCCCCGGCCAGGAATTCGGCGATATATCGGAGGTTTACCCCAAATACGAATGGGGCGAGATAGGCGAGGTTATGATAGGTTTTCGCGACGACCTCGCGCCGGGACTATTGGAAAAATCCGACGAAATCCCGATAATTATGAAATCGATAGATATGGGGAGGGAATTTAGGTGGACGTATGTGGCTGCCGATTAGCTATTCGTTTTTTCGACCCGTTTCGGTATTAAAACACCCTTTTTTCGTTTCGTATACATAAAAAACCTACTTTATTATATAAAGGTCGATTATTTATTTAAACCGAGGTAGATATGAAAAGTGTCATTCTCGCAGGCGGTTTCGGGACGCGGCTTAGGCCGCTGACGTTCACGCTGCCCAAACCGATGGTGCCCGTTCTCGGGCGACCGATGATAGGACACGTCGTCGCGGCGGTGCGAAAAGCCGGTATAACCGATTGCGTAAGCCTACTCTATTACGAACCTGAAATCATCCGAAACCATTTCGGCGACGGCTCCGGGTTCGGTGTATCGATGGATTACGTCCTCTCGCGAGCCGATTGGGGAACCGCCGGCGCGGTCAAAAATGCGGCGAGGCAAATCGACGATACAGTGCTCGTTATCTCCGGCGACGTTCTGACCGATTTCGACCTTAAAAAAGCGATACAATTTCACAAAGAGCGAAGCGCGGCGGTTACGATAGTCCTTACACGAGTCGAGAAACCGCTTGCATTCGGGATAGTCATAATCGACCCGGAGACGGGAAAAATAGAGCGCTTCCTCGAAAAACCGGCGTGGGGGCAGGTCTTCTCCGACACGATAAACACGGGCATTTATGTCATCGAGCCGCACGTTCTCGATTATATCCCGGCGAACGAAGATTTCGATTTCTCGAAGAACCTATTCCCGCTTTTGATGCAAAAGGGCGAACCGCTTTTCGGTTATATCGCCGACGGCTACTGGCGCGACGTCGGCAACCTGCGCGAATACCGCCGCGCCAACGAGGACGCATTAAGGGGTGTAATCGAACTCGACATCCCCGGCAAACTGAAGAAAACAAAAAATGCGAATGTCTATATCGGCGAAAAGGTCGAAATCGAGAAAGCTGCTGAATTCGAGGGGATAGTCCTTCTCGGCGACGGCTCGAAAATCGGTGCCGGGGCGAGATTGGCGAACTCGGTAGTCGGTGAGAATTGCATAGTCGGCCCGTCCGCGGAAATCGACGGCTCGGTGCTCTGGAACAATGTGAAAATCGGTCCGGCATCCTGTATCGAACACGCTGTAGTCGCCAACGACGTTACATTGGGCGAGGGAGTTACAATCGGCGACCACGCGGTAATTTCCGAGAACTGCGAAATCGGCGACCACGCCAGAGTTTCCGCCGCGATAAAGATATGGCCGCGAAAAAAGGTGCCGCCTAACAGTTCTATAACCGAGACTTTAGTCTGGGGCGACCGCACCGGCGGCGAGTTATTCGCCGGAAGCAGAACCTCCGGGATAATCAACTCGGAGATATCGCCGGAGTTCGCGGGCAAATTAGGTGCAGCTTTCGGCGCGAGCCTCAAAGGCAAAGGAACGGTCCTCGTCAGCCGCGACGGCGACAGAGCAAGTCAGATAACCGCACGCGCCCTATTTTGCGGGATAATGTCCGCCGGTGTGAATATCGAGGACCTCGGTATCACACCGATTCCGGTAATCCGCTGGATTCTCTCGAAAAACCCAAGAGTCGGCGGTGTCCACGTCCGGAAATCGCCGAGACATCTCGACGAGCAGGATATGATATTTTTCGACGGCGACGGCACCGATTTGACCACCGGGCAGACACGGTCTATCGAGAGGCTTTTCGACCGCGAGGACTTCCCGCGCGCGGATTACAAATCCCTCGGGATGCTCGAACACCCGACGGACAGTATGGCGGATTACCGCCGCGCCGCGATTGAAAAAATCGACTGTGAAATTATTAAAAAAGCCGGTTTCAAGGTTGTTGTCGATTATTCGCACGGCGGGACCGCGGAGGTTCTGCCGGAGGTTTTCTCGGACCTCGGCGTCGAGCCGGTCAATATCAACGCCGTTGTAGACCCGAACCGAATCACCCGGACGCGCGAGCAGCGGGAGCTCGACCACGAAAGGCTGGCGATAATTGTCCGAAGCCTCGGCGCGGACGCCGGTTTTATGATTGACCCGTCGGGCGAGAGGTTGCATATAGTCGACGAGAACGGGCGCCTTCTCGACGACGACGCCGAACTTTGTCTCGTTACCGACCTCGTTATTCGGACTCTCTCCCCAAAAACTATCGGTGTGCCGATTTCCGCGACGATGGGAGTCAACCGTCTTACGCGCGAGGCCAATGTCGGGCTTCGCTACACCCGCAACGACCATCTTTCGATGATGGGTGCGGCGCGTTCCGGCGAGGTCGATTTCGTCGGCGGCACTCGCGGCGGGTTTATATTCCCCTACTGGCTGTTCGCCTCGGACGCTATGTTCGCCACACTAAAGATACTCGAGATGACCGCGACCGCGGGCGTTAAACTATCCGAACTGACCGACAATATCCCCGATTACGTTCGTGGGCAAAGGGAAGTCAGGTGCTCGTATAACCTAATGGGCACGGTGATGCGCCGGCTGATCGAGGAAACCGCCGACCGTCCGAGGGATATTATCGACGGTGTCCGCGTATATTTTCAGGATTCCTGGGTTTTGATAATCCCGGACGCGGAACATCCGATTTTCCACCTGATCGCCGAAGCGCAGAACGAAGAACGGCTCGATAAGGTCCTCGACGAATACGAAGAATTATTGCTCCGATGGCGCAAACAGGCGTAGTTATCGAGAATGCAGCTTTTAGAAAGCCGGGTGCGGTAATATAAGATAAACTAATCCGGCAGGCTTTTGATAATCAAATCCGGTATTTCGCCTTTTTTCGGTGAGATAGTATATGCCGACTGGACCGATGCTATCGCCATTTCGGCGGCGTCGTCGCTTGCGGCATAAACCTTGCCTATTGGCTGACCGCGTTCGACCTTATCCCCGAGTTTCGCGTAAATTTTAAATCCAACCGATGGATTTATCTCGTCGGAGGATAGTTTCCGTCCAGCGCCGAGTTCGACGCCTGCGATACCTATCGCGCGCGTATCGATTTCGGCAATGAAACCACCGCGAGGCGAGGGTATATCCTTTATTATTTGTGCTTTTGGGAACAGGGCGACATCGTCGCATATTTCGGGGTCGCCGTTCTGGGCTTCGACCATTGCGCGGAATTTCTCGAGCGCGGAACCGTCGCCGAGTTTCGCTGATGCCAATTTCTTTGTCTCGCCTTTAGATTCCGAGATTCCGGCCATA
>QNEE01000097.1 GCA_003645085.1 bacterium
ATGTGGAAACGTGCAAAAGCTTCGTTTTTCGCGCTTATTGCTCTTTTTGTTCTCGTCCTTTTGTTCCGGGGCGAGTTCGGTTTGTTGTCGCTATATCGTTATAGTCGATTCGAAAAAACGCTCGAAAGACAACTCGCGGCGGAACAAGCGCGGGGCGATTCGCTCGAACAGGTTCTATATAGACTGAAGACCGACCCAGAATTTCTCGAAAGAATGGCGCGCGAACGATTGAATATGATAAAAGACAACGAAAGGGTATACCGTTTCAAGGAAACGGAAATCGATAAATAAGCCGTATCTCCGTCGTTGGTGAAACGAAAAAAGGAAGTGGAACCATCGAAATTACAATTGTAATCGTAGGAATAGCGACCGTCGTTCTTACGTGGGCCGTCTACAAGCTTAATGCGCGTTATATCGGTCTGAACGAGCGGGTTCAAAGACGATACAAACGGCTAAACGAAACCTCGGGTGAATCGATACGAAAAGGGAAATTACCTACTTCAAACCCAAAAAGAACAACCGCACGTGTCGAAAATTTCGAGAGGGAAAGCGACAGTAAAGGCAAAATCCGTTGTCCAAATTGTGGAAGGACATACCCCGAATCCCGAACTGTTTGCCCCTATTGCGGCGTAAAACCCGACCAGCAAACTTATAGTATATAACCGACTGATTTCACCCTCTACAGGTCAAAATATAACTCCATTTCTCTCGCCGTCGGATAACGAGCGACATCTCCAGAGCTGCTTCGAGCGAACTCGATGTGGCGGTTTATCATCCCTATATCGAAAACGCCGTCTTTTGTTAGATAATCGTTGTCTTTTTCGAGAGCATCGAGCGCACAATCGAGGCTAGAAGGAATATCCTTCAATCTCCGTCTTTTCGAGACTGACCACTCACCAATGTTCTCGTCGTAAGGCCCGAAATTCATTGCCGTCGGGTCGAGCTTCCTGTCGATACCGTCCAATCCCGCGAGAAGCTGCGCCGCTACCGCTATATACGGGTTGCAACTACCGTCCGGCGGGCGGAATTCGATACGTTTCAGTTCCGGCGTGTCGTCGTATTTTGGCACGCGAATCGCCGCGCACCGATTGGCGAGACCGTAAAACCTCTTCGTAGGAGCCTCGAATCCCGAAACGAGCCGCTTGAAACTATTCGTAGTCGGATTGGTTATACCGACCAGAGACGGCGCGTGTTCGAGCAATCCCGCGATATACGAGTGAGCCTCGTTCGAGAGATGACTGTATTTAGCCTCGCTATCCCAGAAGAGGCTCGTTCCGTTTTTCAGCAGAAATTGGTGGAAATGCATCCCGCTGCCGGGTTCGTCGAAAAGAGGTTTCGGCATAAATGTCGCCACGAAGCCGTATTGCCCCGCGACTAACCTGATGATATATTTTGCGAGGATTACCGCATCGGCGGCTTTCACAAGCGGCGCGGGCATTATTTCTATCTCATTCTGTCCGCAAGGGCCGGTCTCGTGATGGTGATAGCGCACCTTAATCCCGGCGTTTTCGAGTGTAAGAACCATCGCGCTCCGAACGTCCATACCCGAATCCATCGGCGGGATAGCGTGATAACCGCTGTTCTGCCGATTATAAAAACCGCTTTCGCCGGGGCTGGTCTCCTCGCTTATGAACTCGAAATAAGCGAAATTCCTCGATGTCGCATAATCGGCATACTCGAAAAGATAGAACTCTATCTCCGGTAGCCAGTGCGAATCCGCGCCGTATTTGCTTTTGAGATATCGCTCCGCACGAATAGCGACTCCGCGAGGGTCGCCGGAGATATTCTCCTTTGTATCCGCCTCGCAGATATTACAAATAAAAGATAAAGTCGGGCTCTCCGTAAAGGGGTCGATAAAACCGGTCGCGATATCGGGTATAAGACTCATATCCCCGCCCGAAACCCCGCGGAAACCGGGAATGCTCGAACTGTCGAAAGGAATCCCCGTAATAATGAGCCGTCTATCGCACGACGACGCTGGAACAGTTATATGATGCCATCGCCCCGGTAGGTCGATAAACTTGAAATCGACCATCGCGATATTATCTTTTTCGATATAATCGAGAAAATCGTCTATATTCGAGAACATTAAAACCTCCCGGAATAAGTCGATATTATATTGCAAAAGGAAATTATATTCATAAATGAGGGAGTTTTCAAGTAAAAAGAATAGAGGAAGTTTCGCGAAAAATTACGGTCTATGAGAATTTCGAATTGCAAATTGATAGCCCACAACTTTAGTCGTAAGTTGTGGAATATTCGCTGAAATTGTGGGCAATGGGGACTCTATAGGTTGTCCTAAGGTCGCTGGCGTGGGGAGACTGGATTTTTGCGTTCGGTAATAGTGTATTCTATAACCTTATCGACCATCGCAAAAACCGTGACGGCGAGGCCGCGAAACTACGAACTTAATACTCCGGCCTGTCCGGTTCGTTCCAGAAAAAACGGTAAAGACCGATATCGGTCATAAGCCATAACCAATCGCCGTCCAAAAGCAGACGGTAGATAGCCGTTTTTGGTAAATCGGTCGCCTCGCTCATATACCGCGTCGTTTTTCGCCTGCGGTGATACAGATATAGTCCGTTTTCCGTGGCTATCCAGAGATGGAGCCGTGTGGCGACAATATCCTCGGGCGTCCGACCGTCGAGCCAGATACTATTCGGCAAAACCGTTCTGCGTCCGCTTTTTTCGACAATCAGTATCCCGGTGCGGCTTCCGAAAATAGCCTCGCCGGAAGGGCCACAGGTTATACACCTTACAAGATTCGTCAAAGTGCCGTCCGGTGGATTAAAGCGGACAAAAAGCGAATCCTCTTTTTTTACCGCACCAAAATCGCCCACCGCGAAAACGGTCCCGAAAGCTGTATCGATATCGACGAACCTCCCCTCGCCAACCGAGCTTCGCCTAACTAGAATCCGATTATTTAAATCCATAGAATAAATACCGTCAGAGGCCGCAATGTAAAGCGTATCCCGGAATATCGTAAGAGCGTGCGGAACGTCTATCGGAACCGAACCCATTCCGGTAGGCCGGAGCCAGCTCTTTCCCTGCATATCATAGAGCGCCAGACCGCCCGCCGTTGCGAGAAAGATATCCCTTCCATAAACTACCATATCGTAAACCGGGCCGTAATTCGGAAACGAAACACCGTAATCCCCCTCGACCCAACTATAAAAGCCACTGGAATTATCGAAACAAGAAAACGCGCATATCGATAGGTTATCGCATCCGCCGAAAAAAAGCGTATCGCCGCCTTTATGCATAGCTCGAATGTTATTACAACAAGGCCCGAAACCCATTCGCTCTGCGATACCGATACGGCGCTCGACCCGGAAAAGCCCCAGTCCGTCGGTCGTAAAATATATATCACCTTGTTTATCGCTGGCGCAATCCGTAATATTAAACGCATTCAGATGCAGGTCCCATATAGTATCGGCACTACCCAGATAGAACCCGGGCGGCATCGAATACCGTTCGCCGAACGGTGGACAACCACCGATATCGGGAGAATACCGCGAAAGCTCGCTCTCCGGAGGCTCGAATTGCGCAAAAAAATCTATCTCTCTGCGAACGATAGCTCCGTCTGGTGTCAGGATATGGATATTATCTCCCACGGCTCGCACATCGACGACCTCTGCATCTATTGGAATACTCTCCCACGACGCGAAATCTATCTCTCTATCGAAACGCGGGAATCGGACAACACCCTCGCTAACCGCTACATAAAGGTATTTTTCGGTAAGCTCGAGACCGACCGCGCTTCGGATAGAAAAAAGCGGCATAATATCCTCCGGTTCCCATAAACGCCGAGCAAAAATGCAGTCGGTCGGTAACACGAATAGTATTATTAAAAAAAGGGCGCGTTTCACGATACACCATTTTCGAGGATTTCTATAACTTCGGCGATATCTTGCGGCAAAGGCGCTTCGACAATAATCTTTTCGGCGGTTATAGGATGTGCGAATACGAGCCTCCGCGCGTGCAGCGCCTGTCTATCGATAATCGAAAGAAGTTCGCGCGCCTGCGGACGATACCCCGGACCGATGCCGCCGAGACGTTCCTCTCGACCGCCGTAATCCGGGTCGCCGAAAACCGGATGTCCGATATGCTGGCAGTGAACTCGAATCTGGTGAGTGCGCCCCGTATATAATCGGAAAGTTAATAGCGAAAGAAGATTGTAATCGACCTCGAGAGTATAGTCCGTTCGCGCTGGTTTGCCTCCGGGGACTACCGCCATTTTCCGATAGTCTCTGGGATTATGTCCAATCGGTTCTTCGATACTGCCCGAATTTTCAGGCAAATGTCCCCAGACTAAAGCGGTGTATTCGCGTTTGATTTCACGTTCGGACAGAGCTTTTGCCAGCCGATTATGTGCTATATCCGTCTTGACAAAAATAACCAGCCCGCTGGTATCTTTGTCGAGCCGATGGACCACTCCGGGGCGTGTCTGACCGCCTATCGAGGAAAGTTTGCCGGTATGCGCCAGTAAAGCGTTTATCAGCGTGCCAGTAAAGTGCCCTCGCGCGGGGTGAACAACCATCCCGGCGGGCTTATTCACTACTATAAGATGTTCGTCTTCGTATCGGATATCTAGCGGGATGTCCTCGGGAATAAGGCGGAGCGGCTCCGATTCAGGCACCGTAACCGTTATCTCTTCGCCCCCGACGAGGATAAACGCGGGTTTAATCCCCTTTCCGCGGATGGATATTAGTTTTTGTCTTATTAGTTTCTGTATCTGGTTGCGGCTCAGTCCCAGTCCCGTTCCGACCAGATAGCTGTCCAGCCTCGTCGGGGATATCCCCTCCGGCACCTTTATTTTGACTGTTTTCTCGGGCATCCGATGAACCTGCAAAGATAAGAACGACCAATCCTATTACAATGGCGGCATCGGCTATGTTAAAAGTAGGCCAGCGGGTAGAACCGATACCGATGTCTATCCAGTCTATTACCTCCCCGAGACGGACTCTGTCTATCAGATTGCCTATCGCTCCGGCGAGAATAGCGAAAAGGGACAACTGGAGCGAAATCCCGCGTTCACGCGAAAGGAAAATATAGACCACAACGACCAGTGCCGCCGCGGAAGCCACGACTATATAAAACCCCGAACCGCCAAACTGTGTGCTGAACGCTCCCCCAGGATTCTGAACATACGTTATCCTGAAGATATTACCCAATACCGGGATACCCTGATATAAACTGACAGCAGATTGCACCCAGATTTTGGATATCTGGTCGATTACGACAATGAAAGCGAATATTATTAGCCCGATTACTGGGAACCGCGGATTGGAAATTCGGGAAGTTTCCGGGGACGACACTTTCACGCGCTTTTGGCTCCCTCTTGTTCCTCGAAAATAAGTTCCGGCTCCCCCTTACCTTCGATAACCTTCGCAGTGATAATACACTTAACTAATCCCGGTCTGGAAGGTATATCGAACATAATATCGGTCATCGCGCTTTCGAATATACTCCGGAGCGCGCGGGCACCCGTTTCCCGCGTCATAGCCTCCTCGACTACGCTGTCTAACGCCTCGTCGGTAATGACGAGTTCCACGCCGTCGATTTCGAAAAGCCGTTTATATTGTTTAATCAAAGCGTTTTTCGGTTCGGTTAATATCGAGCGCATCTCGTCTTTCTCGAGGTTATCGAGAGAAACATCGATAGGCAACCTGCCGACGAGTTCCGGTATAAGGCCGTATTCCACCAGGTCTTTCGGCGAAACCCTCGATAAAAGCTCGCCGATAGAGAGTTTGCTCGCGTCGGTTATATCGGCGTCGAAACCGATAGTCTTCTTATCGATACGCCGCGCGATTATCTCCTCGAGGCCGTGGAACGCGCCACCGCAGATAAAGAGAATATTACTCGTGTCCACACGGACAAGCTGTTGTTCCGGGTGTTTGCGACCGCCCTGCGGCGGCACGTGAGCTATAGTCCCTTCGAGTATCTTAAGCAACGCCTGCTGGACACCCTCTCCGGAAACATCACGGGTAATACTCGGATTGCCCCCGGCTTTTTTGCCTATCTTGTCGAGTTCATCGATATAGACTATGCCTATCTGGGTGCGCGATATATCGTAATCGGCGGCCTGCAGAAGGCGGACTATAATATTCTCGACATCCTCGCCGACATAACCGGCCTCGGTCAGCACCGTCGCATCGGCAATCGCGAAAGGCACGTCGAGTATCTTAGCGAGAGTCTGCGCCAATAGGGTTTTGCCGGTCCCGGTCGGCCCGAGAAGCAGAATATTCGATTTCTCGAGCTCGATATCGTCGGGTTTATTCGCCTCCGCGCTGTGGAGAATTCTCTTATAATGATTATATACCGCTACGGAGATAGCTTTCTTCGCGCGTTCCTGACCGATAACATACCTATCGAGGCCGGCCTTAATCTCGGACGGTATAGGAAACGTTTCGTCGGTCCACGAAATAGTTTTCGGCGCTTCTGAATTACGCACTATCATCAACCCGGTCTCCAGGCATTGTTCGCATATGAAAACACCCCCTGGACCGGCAACGAGGTGCTCGATTTCATCGGTTCCGCGTCCACAGAAACTACAACGCCTGTCCTTTATTTTACTCAACCTTCCTTGCCTTTGCTTTTTTTAGCCGCTTTTTCTTTTACGTTTTTTTCCCTGTAAAATACACGGTCGATAATACCGTAGGCCTTGGCCTCCTCGGGAGACATAAAGTAGTT
This sequence comes from bacterium, assembly GCA_003645085.1. Classification (GTDB taxonomy): domain Bacteria; phylum UBP14; class UBA6098; order UBA6098; family UBA6098; genus QNEE01. The sequence continues at coordinate 6,694 of QNEE01000097.1, forward strand.
TCTCTCGGTGTCCTCGGCGATTCTCTCGATAGACTGGCCGGTGTGTTCACTCAGTATCTCTATAAGTCTTGTCTTCGCTTTCTGCAACTCCCTGGTCTGGATTTCGATATCCGTTACCTGACCCTCGACACCACCCCACGGTTGGTGAATCATAATCCGGCTGTTGGGAAGAGCGCTACGCTTGCCGGGTTCCCCGCCGGCCAGGAGTATAGCGGACATACTCGAGGCCTGACCGATACATGTCGTCGCCACCGGCGATTTTATAAATTGCATCGTGTCGTAAATCGCAAAACCGCTGGAGACGAAACCTCCCGGAGAATTTAAATATAGAGAAATGTCCTTCTCGTTGTCCTCGGCCTCGAGAAACAGTAGTTGGGCGATAATCAGGTTGGCTATATTGTCATCGACGGGAGTTCCCAGAAAAACAATCCTGTCCTTCAATAGGCGGCTAAAGATATCGTAGGCCCTCTCGCCGCGGCCGGTTTGCTCAACCACGAATGGAATGAGCTGGTCGAATTCCTTCTTGCTCATTTTTCCTCCGTTATAATTCAGTTATTTCTGCATTTTCGATTACAATATCCAGCGCCCTTTCTCTAACAAGGTCACCCCTGACCGATTCGAGTTGCCCATCTTTTTTCAAACTACGATACAGCGCTTCGGGTTCTAGATTGTTTTTATTGGCGAGTCTAGATATATATTCCTTCAAAGAATCGTCGTCGATTGTGACTTCTTCTAATTCGGCTATTCTGTCGAGAAGCAAGTCGATAGACATCTCCCGAACTACTCTCGGTCTGAGGTTTGTAGTTATCTCTTTCAATTGTTCCTCGTCGAGATTATCGATATCCCAGTAGCGTCGTATCGTCTCGTGGATAACCGCCTCGATTACATAGGGCGAAATCTCGACAGGATTCCGTGCGACAAGTTCTTCGCACGCCTTTTCGTGTAAAACCCTATCGGCTTCTTCGGCGAGTTTTGCTTTTATATCTTTACGAGTCATTTCCCTTAAAACACTGGAGTTCTTTACTTCCTCGCCGAAATGCGAAAGGAATTCCTCATCTTCGATATCCGGCAGGACCATCTCTTTCAATTCGAGGATAGTTACGGTGGCATCGAATATATTCCCGGCTAACTCGGTATCTGGCCAGTCGTCAGGAAACTCGAAATGGCCTTCGAATGTCTCACCGGTTTTACGACCCAGGGCGGTTACTGTTGTAACGTCATCGAGTTTTAATACTCGTTTGGTTGCCTTTTCTTCCCCTTCCGGTAAAAAATCCACCAGAACGTAATCACCGACACGCGAAACGCGGTCCCCGACAGGCTCAAGATGGCCATTGCGGTAACGGAGTTCCTCGAGTGCTTTGTCGATGTCCTCGTCGGTTACCGGTTTCTCTTCGCGTGTCAGCGGTAAACCTTTATATTCCCTTATTTCGACTGCCGGCTTGACTTCGACCAGAATATCGACAACGAACTCCTTGCCCAATTCGAGTTTAAGCTCGCTCTCCGTTCTCGGGACGAGAACCGGTTTGATATTATTCTCGGTTAGCGCTTTTTCGAGACCCTTTTTGGCAATATCCTCGGCAAGGTCCGAGATTATCGTTTCGCCGTAGTTTTTCTCTATTATCGCCCGTGGAACCTTACCCGCACGAAATCCCGGCATCTTAATCTGTTTGGCTAAAAGCTTTAGCATCTGATTATACCGTTCGGCGACCTCCTCGGGAGTGAGCCTAATAGTAATCTTCTTTAAATACGGTTTGGGTGATTGAATATCTATCTCCATATCACTAATTTTCTTTTAGAGGTGTTTTTTTCATATTGCGAGCGGGGGGATTCGAACCCCCATGTCGCCTGGACACTGGATCCTAAATCCAGCGCGTCTGCCAGTTCCGCCACGCTCGCGCGATTGTGTTTCAACGACTTACGTGGATTCGGTTTTTTAAAGATTCGCGTTTGTGCCATATTTGTGCCATATTCCAAGAATTTTTTGGCGAGATTTTCCACTGCCTCCTGCACAAAGTCCTTCGATAAATGCGAGTATCGCATCGTCATCTTAATATCTTTATGTCCTAATAACTGTTGCACTGTCCTCAAGTGCGCCCCATCCATTACTAAATGACTCGCAAACGTATGCCGAAGGTCGTGAAACCTGAAATTCTTGATTCCAGCGCGTTTCAGCGCATTATCGAACGCCGTGCGAATATCCCTAACCGGTTTTCCGTATCTCGTGAAGACGTATTCGCCTGTTATATGACTACGTAATTTACTCAATATCCCTAAAAGTAGCTCGTTTATCGGGACAATCCTAATTTCGTTGTTCTTCGTTTTCCTAATAGTGATAGTCCTTCTATCCAGGTCGACATCCCGCCATTGCAAATTCAGGATTTCGGATTTCCTCATACCGGTATTGAGCGCTGTAATCACAATAGGCCTTAAATGCGGAGCACAGGCAGCGATTAACCTATTAATTTCGTCGTGGGAAAGGAATCTAACCCTTCCCGGAGGTTCCTTAAACTTTTTCACCCCCTTCATCGGGGATTCAGAGACGATACCGAACCTGTTCGCCAGCGTGAAAATATGGCTTAAACACGCAAGTTCCCTATTCACGGACGCCGGGGAGACCTTTTCCCGACGTTTTGTTTTATAGCGCTCAATTTGCTCGACGGAAATATCCGGTAGAACTAAACCACCAAAATAGCTCAATAAATGTTTAACGCTGGCTATATCCCGCTCCCACGACTTCTTTGCCTTATTCGCCCTCGAATACTCCAGATAGTCTTTCGCAAAGTCCTCGAATAGCACCCGCTTCTCCGCGTAGACACCGAGGTATTCCTCCTTGGCTATCCTGACCTCGATATCCTTCAAGGCAAGCTCGGCGGTCTTCTTGTCCCGTCCGACCGCCTTCCGAATCCTCTTACCCTTATAGGTGAAGTCCACGTAATATGTCTTTCCGCGCTTATATAATCTCATCTCGTTCTCCGACGGTGCAATTTACGTATCGAGCGTCCGTAAGTCAAGAAATAAAAGCGTTTGACTGTATAATTAGTTCGAATAATCATACAACAAGTCCCTCTCCGGCAGCCTCGTCTTCCGTCCCTTAACCTTATGGCCTTTCACCCATTCGAGGACCTCTTTTCGGTCGAATCTGACCAAACGCCC
>QNEE01000098.1 GCA_003645085.1 bacterium
AGCCACAAATGAGTATTTCGCCTGTCACGGGCGTTTTCCCAGTCAACTCTCGCTTCCTCGAATTCGGGAGTGCCTTCGGAAAAACCGCTGCCGGTGTCCTCGGCGTTTTTCATCTCGGTATTGGCTTCGTATGCCGTCCACGCGACGTAGCCCTCCAGCGCCATCGCTATCGGTGCTTTCCAGTATTTGCGATTATATATCTGACCCGCGCCGGGAATCGTTAAAGACAATGCCGCCGATAGGGTGGGATTCGGCTTCCACGGCTCGGTTGTATCGGCTTCCGATGCCGATAACAAAATGGGTAGAAGTAATAGTGGGATTATTATTTTCATCTGCGCAACGGCATAAAACGTCCTATGGGAAGGCTATTCACCCTCCCATAACTCCGTTCCATAATTCACTATCTCATCAGGTTCGAAAAACAGCGCTATCTCTCTTTTCGCAGAGGTCTCTGAATCCGAAGCGTGAACGGCATTACAGCAGATACTCGTCGCATATTTCCCGCGAATACTACCGGGCACTGCTTCGAGCGGATTCGTGGCTCCGACGATATGCCGGACAACTTCCACAGCTTCGGGCCCGGATACGACCATAGCGACCACCGGGCCGCTGGTAATATATTCCACAAGTTCTCCGTAAAATGGCTTTTCGATATGTTCGGCGTAATGTTTAGCCGCGAGTTCCGGGGCAATCCGAAGCATTTTCATGGCACAGATACATAATCCTCTTTGCTCGAACCAGCGGATAATATTTCCGGTAAGTCCGCGTTTGACGGCGTTTGGTTTTATTAAAACCAAGGTTTCTTTTACATCGTCCATTGCCATTACTCCATCGTGAAATTATAGGTTGTGAGTCTCGTATGGTTCTACAATAGCTTTTGAAATCTCTCATAATTATCAAATCCAATGGCGTAGAATTATTTAACTCGGCCTGAACGTCCAAATTCGAGTTCTTTGCAGGGTCTATAAATTTCAAGTTCCCTAAATAATTACGATTTATCTAGATTATGCAAGTAAAATATGTTTTTTAGAAAATCTATAAAAATACTTGAATATAACTACATATATATTATATTAAAATAGATAAGGTTTTCTTGCATATAAAATACGGAGGCATATTTATGAAAAGATTGGCTTTATTTTTCGGTTTTATAATCATCGCTCTCTCGCTCTCCGTTCTTTTCGCTAAAGGACTGGAGATAGTCGATGTCGATTTCAGCCGCATCGGCGTTAAAATCCCGCACGGCGTTCCCGACGACATCCGCTTGCGAGAGGGCGGCGATTCCTACCCGTTCGATATGATGTCCCCCCTCGACGGCGAGTTCGGTTGGGTCGTCCACTGCCGGCTCGATACCGGCGCGGTCGATATAGTCTTCTGTATCGACTCCACCGGCTCGATGGGCGGAGAGATAGCACAGGTTCGCTCCTCGATAAGCGGTCTTATAAGCGCTCTCGACGCCGCCGGCTACGACTACAGGCTCGGCGCCGTAACCTACGGCGACGGCACGAACGTTTGGGACTTCGACCCCGCTACCCCCGGTAACCAGACGACCAGCAACTCCGCCGTTTTCACCAGCGGAACCTGGCTCGGCGGCGTGGGGGCCTCCGGCGGAGCCGACGGCCCGGAGCAGATGCTCGACTGTATGGCCGACGCTATCACAGAAATCGACTGGCGACCGGAAGCGCTGCATATCCTCATAGGCTTTACAGACTACTGCTATTGCCAGATTGGCGACGGCTGCACCGGATATTGCAACCCCGGCGGCGGCGCATTCGCAAGCCCCGCTACCGAAACGGATGTCGGCGTCCAAACGTTGATTACATCTACCGGGACGGTCGTATTTATGGCTACGAAAAACCCCGTCTATTCAAGCGGCTGTGCGAGTTATACAAGCCCCGTCCCCCCTCATCCTCCGTGGACGGGAACACAGTGGACAGGCTGGTATCAACGCTTCGCTTACGTTTCCAGCGGTAAATGGTATGATATGGACGCCGTCGCATGGAGCACTATTTTCGCCGATGTATCCGACCTCATCAGCACGTTCTTCACTATCAGTATCGAAGTTACGAACAACACCGGTTCGACAATAAGCCCGGTTCAGGCTACTATCGACCCCGGTGCCTGTATTACGATTCTATCCAGCGCGACGCTTACGACACCCTCGATTGCCCCGGGCGATACGCATCTCTTTATCTGGCGTATCGATTACGACAGCACCTGCACTCCCGGCCCGATGCTTTGCTTCGATATTTACCTCAGCGGCGGCGGTTATGCCGATACAGCAATCGGCTGCCTCTATATGGAGGATTGCCAATGCGCCGGGCCTGTCCCGACAGTGATAAGCCCGCTTCCTTGCGGTGTCTGGTCGGCGTGCGACTATCAGGAAATAATAATCGAGTTCGTGGACGACGATGTCGGCACGAACCCCAGCACAATCCAGCTTATGGTCGACTCCGTCCTTTATACATATCCGACCCACATGGTCTGGACGCCGATTTCGACAACGGTAGGAAGATTGACTTTCACTCCGCCTACGCCCTGGATTCACGGCAATTGTATCGATTACTGGGTCGTCCGCGCGGACGACTGGAACGGATGCCCAAAAGTCGGCGACGCGTACTGCTGGTTCTGTATGGATTTGGAACCGCCAGAGGAAATAAGCTGGTCGCCGACCTGCGGGACTTTCCTCTATGATACATTCGTAACTGTTCAGGTCGGTATCGAGGATTGGGAATCGGGGATTAATATCCTCGGTTTGTATTTCACCGTCAACGGCACGCCGTTTTATCTCGGTGCCGGTCCGCCGACAGTAGATTACACCGGAAGCGGAAATTCGGGCACAGCCTCCATAGAAGGCACGCTTAACCAGCTCGGCTTGGCGGGGGCGGATTCCGCCGTGATATGCCTTAATGTGTGCGACAACGTTTCCTCGACATATTGCGGGCCGAACTGCGCCCAATACTGCTGCACTTTCTATCTGAACGAACCCCCCATGGCGGAATTCGTCTATCCCGACTCGAACACCTGGGTAGCGTGCGACCCATTCGAGATAAGGATGCACCTCTGGGACGACGCCGGTGCGGATATCGACCCGGCATCGGTTATATTCAACGTTAACGGCATCCCGTATAACTTCAGCCACCCGTGGCTCACCGTAACTACCGACAGCCTTATTTTCGCTCCTCCACCGGGTTCGTTCTTCGACGGCGACATAATCCGCGCCTGTTTGACCGACCTTATGGACCTCGCCGGCGCTTCCTGCGAGGAACTGCCGATATGCTTGATTTTCTCTCTGGACTATTCGCCCCCGGCCATATTCGACATCTTCCCGCCACCGGACACGACCGTTTTCATATTGCCGGATTCGATATCGTTCGACCTGTTCGACAGCCTATCGGGAGTCAATCCGACGAGTATAACCGTAACCGTGCAGGGCAACCCCGTTACCGGCATGATAACCGGCGATTCGATATACCATTTTATGGATTATATCGATGGGACCATTTGCCTCGCCTACGGCTCCGTTTGCACAATCGAGGTCTGCGTCCATGTCGGCGATTTGCCGGATTATTGCGGCCCGAACGAACTCGACACCTGCTGGTATTGGTATTACGAGCGCAGCGGCCCGGCGCCGAGTATAATTTTCCCGGAACCGTTCGCTATCTCGGCGTGCGAGGACAGCGGAATTGTAATCCGGATAGATTCGACTATCGCTGCCGTAGATTCGAACAGCATAGTCCTGACGATATTGCGCAGCGTTCCTCCCGCGGAAACATACCGTTGCTCGGACGCCGAACTGACCTGGCTACCGGACACGAGCCTTCTCTGGTTCCATCCCGGCGCTGGATACTGGTATGACCCGGATTCCGTCCTGGTTTGCCTCGATTCGGTTACCGATATCTACGGCACTCCCGCTCCCGGTCTGCCTATGTGCTGGGAGTTCTATACAGATTTTACTCCGCCGGTTTTCTGGGATATGTTCCCTCCATTGGATACTATTATTGCCGACGCGACCCCGACTATCAGCGTTTTCCTTTACGATAGTATGAGCGGCGTGTTCTCGCTCGATATTATCACCATCATCACTGTCAACGGTGGTGACCCGGACACGATACCTCTCGGTATCGGCGTTACCTGGGATGAAATAACCGGTCTATACGTTATCGACCCGGCGCTTGCGGGTATCGCTTTTAGCGATAGCGATACTGTCGTTGTCTGTGTCGAGGCATACGACCAGCCCGATTACTGCGACCCGAACGCAGGCGACACCTGCTGGTCGTTTATAGTGAGCCTATCCGGGCCGGTCCCGCAATGGGTGCAATACTCGCCCGAAAGCTGGGTTGCCTGCGACACCGCCGAACAATTCGCCGTAGCGACTATTATCGACCCCGACGGTGTCGACCCGGCGACGATTATAATCACTGTCAACGGAGACACGTCTACCGTAGATAGCTCAGAGGTTACGTTTGCCGACGACACTCTGCTCTTCGACCCCATCGTGGATTTCTGGCTCGACACCGACACGGTCGAATTCTGCATTATCGAGGCGCTCGATTTTCTGGGCAATCCAATGGGGGATATCTACTGCTGGAGCTGGCTTATGGACCTTTCACCGCCCGTATTCTGGAGTGAAATGCCCTACCATGGCGAACTACTGGCCGACAGCCTTGCGCCGTTCTCGATTCGAGTTTTCGACAGCCTCTCCGGGCTGGACACGCTTTGCCTCGAGTTTATTCTAAACGATACAATAACGTTATTGCCCGGCGACCCGGGAGTCTACTGGGATACATCGTCGAACACCTTCAGTTTCGACCCGGTATTCGGCGGTATAACATGGGGAGACTGGGACACCGTCTCGATTTGCGTTAACGCCTGCGACCTGCCCGACTATTGCGGCCCGAACACGAGTTCTTTCTGCTGGGAATTCTATGTCCATTTAATGGGCCCCGAGGCCGAAATCGTTACGCCGTTGCCCGGACAGATAACATCTTGCTACGACCAGTGTATCACTATAAGACTTTGGGACGACGACGTCGGCGTCGACCCGGCGACTATCATTATCGTCGTGGAGGGCGACACGTTCATTGTCGATGATTCGATACTAACATATACGGCAACTCCGACAGAAACGACGCTGACTTTCTGTCCGATACCGGCTGGCATTTTCTGGGTCGATAGTCAGGATGTCCACGTCGAGCTTATCGCCGCCGACGATACTCTCGGCAATCCGCTCCAGACACCGCTCGATTGGACTTTCTGGGTCGACCTTCTTCCGCCGCAGGTCGAAAGCTGGTCCGCAGGCGGCATCGACGATGTTTGCGGAGACACCGTATTTACCACACGCCCAAATATAAGTTTCGATTTATGGGATAACCTCTCCGGCGTGGATACCGCACGGATGGTAATCACGATGGACGATTCGTTGGATTTCTATTGGGGAGACCCCGGTATTTCCGGTTCGGCGGGCGTTATTACGGTCGCGACAGGCTCGCTGGTTCCGCCGCTTTTCTATCGCGGCGGGGATAGCGTCTATATATGCGTCTATGTCGAGGATACAACCGATATCTGCGCCGACAACTTCGCTACCTATTGCTGCCGGTTCTATGTTATGCCCGGAGGTCCGTCGCCGACAAACCGCAGACCGCTTAACGAAACCTGGTCGGCTTGCACCGACGAATATCTCGATATCGAAATCTACGACGACGATGGCACAATCGATACCTCTATTATCGTTACGGTGAACCGTAGCGCGAGCGGTCCCGCTCCCGGTTTAACTACTCTCTATTACGATTCGCCGGGGGTTACCTGGGTCGACCCCAATTTCCGCTACGACCCGCCGGTGCCGTTCGCCGACCCGGAAACCGTCGATGTCTGTGTAATGCAGGCTTGGGACCCGGTCCTCAATCCGATGAGTCCCGAAACGCTCTGCTGGGTATTTATGATGGACCAGACCGCGCCTTTTATATCCGGCGCCGACCCAATCGCGGGCGCGATTGTCGATACCAGATATCCCGTAGTTTCGTTCGACATCGACGATATTCAGAGCGGCTTAAATTCAAGTAGCGTAAATATTCAGGTTACCGGGTCTATGGTAGGAACTTCGCTCTATGACCTGTCGTCCGGTTCGGTAACCTGGACACCATCGCCGACGGGCGGGCTTATTACTTGGGACCCGTTCGTTGCCGGAATAATGTTCACCGGCGGAGAAACGGTCGAAATATGCGTTACCGCCGGCGACCTGCCCGATTACTGTGCGCCCAATGAACTCGACACCTGCTGGGAGTTCAGTATCGAAACAGGAGGCCCTCTGGCCGAGATTCGCCGCGTTTGGCCGGACAGTATCTCCGCGTGCGACCCAGAATATATCCTCATCCGTCTCTGGGACGACGACGGCGTAGTCGAAACTACTATCGAACTCGAGGTCGACGGAACAACCTATACTTATCCCGACCATATAAGTTACGACCATATTACGGAAATACTGCGCTTCGACCCACTGCCGCCGTTCGACCCGGTGGACATAATCCGCGTGAGGCTTCTCGCCGCCGAGGATAGCCTCGGAAACCCGCTCGATTCTTCCGCATTCCTCGATTGGACTTTCTATGTCGATAGAGTCTCGCCGGAGACCTCGGGCGCATCCCCGGTCGGCGATATTCACACGACACACCCGTTGTTCGACCTCGATGTCTGGGACACTCTCGCCGGAGTCAATCCCGATTCGATTCTCCTGACTATCGACGCCGTAGATTTCGACATCTACGACGCGGCGGTAACATGGACTCCCGACCCATCCGGCCTCGGCGGACATTTGACATTCGACCCATCTGCGGCCTCGCCGCCGATGGTCTGGTATGGCGGCGACACGGTCGAGTGGTGCGTCTATCTAGTCGACCTCGCCGACGACTACGCCGACGACGACGGCTGTATGCCTAACAGTTTCGACACCTGCTGGACGTTCCAGGTCGTTCCGGGAGGACCCGCGGGTTATATCCATTATCCGCAGAATGGCTGGTATGTGGCGTGTGACCCGGACAGCATTATTATGTCCCTGACGGACACGGAGCACGACGCGCTTATCGAGGATTCTATCACGGTCGTTATCGCCCGCAGTAGTTGGGGCTTGAGTGATACTATCGAATTTACACTCGACTCGACCGAGTTGACCTACGACCCGCTTACCGGCGGACTCTGGTACCATCCGATTCCGCCGTTCGCCGACGCCGAGACGATTTTTATCGAGATAACCGGCGCTATGGATACCCTTTATAACGACCTCGAGGAGGGCGATTGGGTAACATTCTATCTCGATTTTTCGCCGCCGTATATCACGAGCATTTCGCCGTCGCCAGAGGCTTTGATAACCGATATCCAGCCACACATCTGCGTCGGTCTTGCCGACGATATGAGCGGCATCGACCTCTCGTCGGTAATCCTGACTGTGGACGCTACTCCTTACGACATTTCCAGTGCGGGTATTCACGTAACAGGCGACGAACACGCTTCCGAGATATGCCTATATCCCGAGGATATCGGCCTCCGTTTCTGGGGTGGCGATACTGTCGAGGTCTGTATCGAAAGCTACGACAGCCCGGATACCTGCGGCCCGAACGCGATGGACTCCTGCTGGCATTTCTATATCGCTCCCGGCGGGCCTGTCGCGACACCGGTTAATCCGGGGGATAGCACTATCTCTGCATGCGACCCGGAGTTCATCGAATTGACAATCACCGACCCGGACGGCATCGACGATACAACAATCGTGGTTTCGGTCTATCGAACCGGCCCGACCTCGCCACCCCCGGTAACGGTTTATCACTACGATGACGGAGGTGTTACATGGTCTTATCCCGATTTCCGCATCGACCCGGTAATCCCGTTCGCCGATGGCGAAACGGTAACGGTCTGTATCGACAGCGCCAGCGACCCTATCGGCAACGAGTTGTCCAACCCACATTGCTGGGACTTCTTTATGGACCTGTCGGTCTATGCCGCCTGGGGATTCGCTCCGACACCCGGTTCGACTATCCGCACGCGACTGCCCGTAATTAGCGCCTTCGTCTGGGATAGCATATCCGGTCTCGATTACAGCAGTTTCGAGATAACGATAGGCGGAACACACAGCCACGGTCCTTATAGCCTGTTTGGCGACGAACCGTGCGTCGTATTCGACGAATTAACCGGCGAGATAACTATTACCCCTATCGACTGCGGAATAATCTGGTCTGGCGGCGACTACGTAACAATTACGCTCTGGGGCGAGGATACACCGACCGACATCCGGAGTTGCGCGCCGAACGAGACGACATACGTCTGGGATTTCTACGTCGCTCCGGGCGGCCCCGAAGCGAGGATTGTTACTCCGCTCGACGGTTGGTATTGCGCCTGCGAACCGCAGGGAATCGTGATGAAACTATGGGACGAGGATGGCGTCGATACGAACACAATCGAACTTATAATCAACGGCGTTACTTATCATATAGATGACCCGCAGCTTAGCTACAATCCCGACGATTCGGTGCTCTATTTCGAACCGAGCCCGAATTTCCCCGACGGTCAACCTGTCCATGTCGAGCTTGTAACCGCCGATGACTGGCTTGCGAATCCACTCGAAACGCCCCTCGACTGGACGTTCTATATAGACCGCACACCGCCTACTATCGATTTCTACGAACCAACTGTTATGATGACCCGCAACCGCCAGCAAAAGGTAGTTTTCACGGTTAAAGACAACGGCAGCGGTATCGATGAGTCCTCTTTCGAGCTTATTATCGACGAGCACGGCAATCACCATATCTACGACTATTCCGACCTCGAATGGAACATCGTGAATACCGGCCCGGCGGGCGAAATCCGCGAGGTCAATGTAACCTACAGACCACTCTCTCACGGTGTCGAATACACCAGCGGCGATACAGTCCGTGTCCACGTCTATCTCTGCGACGACCCCGATACCTGCGGCCCGAACTGCAATGAGGACTCGATGGAGTTTATGATAGAACCGGATGTCGAATGTCTTGTATTCCCGAACCCGTTCACACCGAACGGCGATATGATTAACGAGGTCGCTATATTCAACTATCCGTTTATGTTCAGCGAGAAGGCGGAACTGGTGATATATACCGTCCGCAATGTCGAGGTTTTCCGCAGGGAGATAGATATGACCTCGAGCGATATAGTCGAATACGCGCCCCGGTGCTGGAACGGCAAATACAACGACGGCACTCAGGCTCCGGAGGGGCTTTATATCTATCTGATAATCAAAAACGGCGAGATAATCTGCAACGGCACCGTAGTGCTGGCGAGATAATTACAAGGGGGCGTATCGACTGCGCCCCCTGTTAATAATCGTATTCCTGCTGCAACCCGAGTCCTACTAAATGCCCCCGGCACAGGAAATATTATGATACGCACGACTTTTTTCGCGTTATTCATAGCGTTTACCGGCGTTTACGGCGCTGTCGTTTTCGGCCCCGTCTCGTATTATCGGACGACGGGCGCGCCGGACATCTACGATACTACTTTTGTCGCTTACGACACGACCGTCGCCTGCA
>QNEE01000099.1 GCA_003645085.1 bacterium
CGCTTTGGATACATCTCTTTCTTTTTCGTCCCGCATTACCGAGACAGATTGACGGCGCGTTTCTATCTCGCTGCGTTTGGCGTTGAGAAGAACGAGCTCCTCCTCGCGAGCGGCCAGCTTTTTCGCTATTTCGTCGCGTTTAGTTATAATTTTGCTATATCTGGTGGCGGCGATTTTTACCGCGAGGTCTTTCGCCTGATTTTTAAGGCGTTCGAGGTCCTTCGCGCGGCGCATCTGGCGCTTGAGGTAGTTCGCGTTTTTCCTGACCTCGGAAAGAATATCCTCGAGACGGGCCAGGTCGCTTTCTGTAGTAGTAAGTTTGGATTCCGAGGCCTTCCTGTCTATTTTAAACTTCATTATCCCGGAAGCTTCTTCGAGAAGCGCCCGACGGTCGTCTTTGCCCCCGGTAAGAATGCGTTGAATCATAGACTGTTCGATAAGCGCATAAACGGAACTACCGATACCGGTTCCAATGAGAATCGACTGGATATCTTTCAGGCGCACTGGACAGCCGTTAATAAGGTAATCCGAATCGCCGGAACGATATAATCTTCTGCCGATAGTAACCGTATCCGCCTGAGGGTCATACGGAAGAAGCCCTTTACATTCTTTAATGGTCAATTCGACCTCGGCCATCCCCATAGGTTTGCGTCCCCGGCTTCCTTTGAAAATAACGTCCTGCATAGATGCCGACCGCAGGGCTTTTACTTTTTGTTCTCCGATAACCCAGCGGATAGCGTCGAGAATATTGGTTTTACCGCATCCGTTCGGGCCGACTATTGCGGAATAGCCTATGCCGAATGTCAGTTCGGTTTTTCGAGCGAAACTCTTGAACCCAAGTATTTTTAATTTATGAAGATACATAATCGGGCATCGGAACGATTATTTCCGGTTACGATTATCGCGCTTTTTTTGAGTTCGCTTTTTTCCCCTGCGCTTCTGGGACGTGCGTTTCGATTCGGACTCTGTTCGCTTATCCTTTCCGCCGTTTTTTCTAGACTTATATTTAGCCGGTAGTATTTTGATATGGTTTGAATAGACCCAGCCTTTTTCGCCTTTCAATATTTCCACACGATACGCGCCGACTCCATCGACGGGGAATTCGGCCTCGGTTCCTTCTGCGGTGGCGATAACCCTGCCGTTTTTGATAAAGCGTATCGTCCCCGGCTCCGGCGATAAAACCTTGAAAACGATACTCGGGTGAAACCGTACGGCTCCACCGACGATGGCACGTTGTTTTTTCGATTCGCACCAGAACCGGAATCCGCGCGAGTTCCCCCAACGATAATTGCTGATAAAGACCTGCGCTTTGGACAACGCATTCATAAGTAAAGAGCGTGCCGTCCCAAAATCACTATATGGCAGAGGTCGCTCTAAAAGAACGTGTGTCCGTATCGCTTGAAGTTGGACTTTATACGGGAATATCGTCAATCGGATAGGTCCCCAGTGATATTCGGCGGCGTGCGCATCGAGAGAACCGATACCGAGAACCCTCCTTTTTTCCGCTACCTTATCCCACTTTGCAAGTGTTTCCGGTGCCGGAGTCCCGAGGATGCTGCGAGGATGGAATAAATAACTCAGCTTATTTTGCTTATTTACCCCTTCGAGCCATGAGGACATATGATTCCATATCTCGATACCGTCATAACCGTTCACCTCCCAGGCTGTCCACGGAAACGCGGGTGGGATACCTTCCCGGTCTCGGACCTCATCAGGATGTGCTATAATTCCGAATCCTCCACGTTCCTTAACTTCGCGGACATATTCAGGAGCCTCGAGTCCGTCGTGGAGAACATCATCGAGACCGAAAGCGAGATAGTGATTTATATTAGCGGGGTCGTGGATTTCATAACCGACAAGAACGAGAACCTTGTTATGCCAGTTTTCGAGTCCCTTGTGCGCCAGGGTCATATGGTCTGTAAAAAGTAAAAAATCCAGGTGGATTTTGTCGGCAATCCGGATTATCTCCTCGTGGGTTTTACTCCCGTCGGAGTCTTTTGTGTGTATATGGATTGCGCCGACATACTCGTAGAGCTTCGGCGGTTTTAGCATAGAATTTCTATTCGTTGTTATAGGACCATATAGCTGCGAGGCCAAAAAGAACCACATCCGGGTCGACCATATGCGGTATCGAGAGTTCCGGGGCAATCCAGGATGCGGAAGCACCCGTAATTATAACGAAGGGGTTTTCTCCGTGTATCTCACCGTATCGGTGATATAGATGCTCGATTGCACCGATAATAGTCGCCTTTACTCCGACAAGCATACATTCAGCAGTGCTCGAACCGATAACGACCTGATGCGGGTTAAACGCTATCATCGGGAGCTGCTCGGCGCCGTCAGAGAGAGAGATTAGAGCAAGGCGTTCTCCGGGGAATATCGAACCCCCATGATATGCACCACTCGAACTGATAAGGTCGGCGGTAACGGTGCTCCCAGCGTCTACGACCATTATCGCGCAGTTGATAACCTCGCCGTATTCTCGAAAAGCGCCAGTAGCGGCGGCAAGTCTATCCGCTCCCAGAGTCTCGATAGGGTCATAATCGATAGACAAACCACAGGGTGTTTTACCTGTTACTACCAGAGGGTCGTAACCGGAAAGAGCCTTTAGAAACTCCTTTGTGGCGTCGGGAACGACCGAACCGATAACTATACCGTCGGTGTCGTTCTCATCGACCATCTCGATGATGCTGTCTTTTTGCCCGGAGATTTCCGAGGTGAGGAAATGCTCACGGCGAACTATTTCTTCGCAGTTAGATATAAGGGCTAATTTAACCCTGTGATTACCTATGTCGATGGTCAGCGTAGCCATAGGGTCACTTGACCGGGTTACGCCGCTCCCGGTTTATTTATATTATTATGCGGTGGCGCACCCGCTATTGATTTTCGGTTTGCAACTTAACCATTATGCACGGTTATGTCAAGAGCAAAGAGATTTTCGCTTTTATCTCCGCGACAGCTATATCAACGAACCAGCGTAACTGTCCCGTTACAAACTATCCTTCCTCCGGATTCGACGACATATAGATACAATCCCGCCGGAACACGGTCGCCGTTCTCGTCCTTACCGTCCCACGAACGTGCCGGGAAATCCTCGTAACGGCGCTGCGGGGCGAGGTCGTATTTTCTAACTAGAACGTTGCGGATTGTATAAATATATATTGTGGCCCCCTCGGTGGTCATATTCGGCCAATCGAAGGCGGTGATTTCGTTAATATTATCTCCGTCGGGAGTGAACGGGTTCGGATTCACAAGGCACGGAGTCCACGGCTCGACAATAAACTGGTATTCGGCGGTATGGATATTCGGGCCGCAGAAATCCGGTTTATCGACTGCGCGCAATTCGATATATACTGTATCGCCGGCATTGAATTCTATACCGACCGCAACGGCTCGCCATATAATATATCCGCTCAGACCGTCACTGGAGGGCTGCCAGTCGAAATCGTCGGGATAGTAATAATCGACGCCCTCTATCGTGAGAACCAGCGAATCGGGGTTCACGCCCGCAAGTTCGTCATCGACCTCTATCATAATCTGCGGAGTGATATTCCGGGTAAATTCGGTCGCCGGTTCGGTCATCTGGCTGGTAGGGGGAACCCGGTCTATGTAGAATGTCCATGCGAGTGGGTATGGGTAACTGGTATACGGGTTGCCGAAAATATCGTCTGCGCGGATAAGCTCGGCGTAGATAGTATCGTGGTCGTTCCAGTCCGGTTGAGGATTATAAACCAGATACGGGTCGAGCCAATACAATTGAGGGTCGATTGTAACATAATTTACACCGTTCACGCCCAATATTATCGTGCTCTCGACCACTTCATATGCCGATACTATCTCGACAATTATGCTCTCCGGTTTGCACGCGGAGATAGTGTCATCGGGGACGCGCCGGATATATGCGATAGGGCCACCGGTATCTACTACGGGATACTCGCAGCAATACAGCGTTTCGTTCGGCGCGCAATAGTCCGGATTGTCCATAGCGGCGATACAGAACTCGACGAAAGTCCCCGGGATTAACGAAATTCCGTAATCTGCCGGGTCCCAGTTGAAGCCGTAATGATACCTGTGGATACTATCCGGTTCCGGCATAAGATATTCGACTCCCTCGAAAATGACCACGATAGTATCGAGCATAATTCCCGCCGGGCGGTCTTCTAAATCGACCCACCAGACGGTCCCGGGCAATATCGGGTCGCCGCATGGCGGCTCGAATTCGACAATATCCGGTGGTTCGAGGTCGATAAAGAACTGCCAGCAAATCGAATCGGGAAGCGACGCGCCGCAGCTGTCCTCGGCCTGCGTAAGGCAGACATCGACCGTTTGGTCGTGTGTCCATAACGGCGATATCGGTGTAAAAGTCAACAGGTCGGGCGACCAATCGAGTTCGGGGTCGGAAACTGTATAATCGGTGCCGTCTACCCGGAGTACGATGGATGATGGGATGATGGGGCAGTCGGTTGAATCATCCGCAGTTGTAGACAACCATTGGAATAGGTTTAATGCGAACTGTTCGTTATCGGCTTCTGTAATATCTGTATAAATCCCGGATGTCGGTCCGTTCCAGATAAATTGCTCATCGAAATACATCGCGGCTTTACCACAACCATATTCGGCTATTCCCAGGGCAACATTATCGAGGTAGTCGAAGATAATTCCCATAGCCGGTGGAGATATACGGACACAATTCGCGCCTTCCGCGCAAATCTCGGTCAGGCCCGCGGTCGTTGGATGCAACACGAAATTCGTCGGGCAACCCGGTTCATAAGCGCTTAACGTATCCAGATATTCCAGGCCGAAGGCTGACATGATAATATTAGATATCCCGGCGTTTCCACCAATGGTAAGGGCCAATACTGAATGGCCGGACCTAACGAAGTCTACCACAACATCCCTTTCATCAATCGTATATCTTCTTGAAACCATCGGCCCAAGAACCAGTATATTATAGCCTTCCAGTAATGAAGATGTTATTATTTCTGTTTCCGCAACTTGAGTATGTGTATATCCAAGGGCCTCCGTGATTTCCCTAAAAGTGTTAAATCCCGTGAACGTCGTATCATAAATGTCGCAAACATTCCACCCAACAGGAACGGGATTATATATCCAGAGGACATTTCGCCCTGAATCAGGTGTACATGATGCATCACTCCCTTGAATCGACATCACTATTCTTTGGTCGTCGCACGCGGAGACAGCGCCGGGGAAAGGCGTAACTATTTCGGCGGTTACGATGCCTGTGTCCGATGTAACGAAATAGTCGCAGCAATAGAGCGTCTCGTGCGGAGCGCAATACGCGATTCCGCTATCGCCCGTATGAACGCAGAACTCGAAAGCGCTGCCGGGGATAAGCGTTATACCGCCATCGGATACGGGATTCCAGGTGAATTCGGCGACTGTATCGTCTTCGGTAACCGTGTAGTTGACCTCGTATGGAGTGCCATCGAAACTAACCCAGACAGTATCTATATACGCAGGGCCGTCGGTAAGCTCGATATGGAAATCCACTCCCGCAACGGGGTTGACTGCAGAACTACACGACGGGTCCCATATAGTCGGGGCTGGCGGTTCGAGGTCGATATAGAAGGTCCAACAAATCGGTAAATCGGGTTCAGTCCCGCCGCATGAGTCCTCGGCCTCCGTAAGGCAGACATCGACAACGGTTCCGTGCGTCCAATCTACAGGCGGTGTCCAGGTTAGTAGCGGGTTAGACCAATCGAGTTCGGGGTCGGTGACGATATAATCTGTGCCATCGACGTTCAGGACTATAGTCGTCGGGTCGACCGGGCAGAGGGTATCCGTCAGGTTCATCTCCATCACAATTTCCTGGTCGTCGCACGCGGAAATAGAATTAGGCAACGGTTCAATAATTACCGCATTCAGCCCGCACGGCGCGGTATAAACCTCCCAGCACGTATCCAGCATATTCGGGCCACACCAGTCGGGAGAGTCCCCGGCGGTAATGCAGACCTCGACCGTCTCGTCGCACTCGAAATGCAACCCTATTCCGAGCGTGCAAAGGCATGCGTGGTAAGACGAATCGCCGTCCCAGACTACCGATGGATGTGTAAGCCCGTAGGATATGCCGTTGACGGTGATGTCTACCGTCGATTCGTCCAGACCTGAGAGATAATCGAACAAGAACAAATCGAGATGGTCGAAATCGGGAGCTAATATCGTCGAG
Source organism: bacterium (assembly GCA_003645085.1). GTDB lineage: Bacteria > UBP14 > UBA6098 > UBA6098 > UBA6098 > QNEE01. The sequence goes on from QNEE01000099.1 coordinate 6,188, forward strand.
CCGGGCGGCGGGTCGATGCCCCAGACGACCGGCGGGTCCAAATCGACATAAAATTCGCCGCAAACCGAGTCCGGAAGCCAGACCGAGTCGAGATTCATCACGGCGGTAAGACAGGCATTTACCGTCGTTCCGCTGGGCCACATCGGCGAGGGAATAAACACAAGGCGCGATAATATGCCGTCCCAGGTCAGTTCGGGAGCCGATGTCGTATATGTTACGCCCTCGACTTCTACTTCGATAGTGCTTTCAACGACGCCGACCGAGTCGGAAATTATCCAGACGATAGAGTCCGGGTTGCAGGCTGTCCAATCGCCGTCGGGGACATGTATATACATCGCCGACGGCACCCCGCAGGGTGTCGTATGGAAAGCGGGGTTCGCCGACAAAACTGTATCGTAAGCGGAAGAAAATATCGTATCGCCTGAACAAGCACAGTAAATCTCCTCACAAATCGTATATCCGACAACTCCCCAGCCGTGCGTTTCGCCGCAGGGGAACGGCAATGTAACATGCGTGCTGTCGATTCCTGTAAATATTGGTAAGCCGTCTATAAAGAAGTCGTAAGTGGCGTCCACCGTTCCCGGTATAGGTTCCCATTCGAAGAATATGTCGCCCGGCGGAACCGGAACACCGGTCGGCGTTATAAGGTTTATCGCCGTAATCGGCTCGTAGTCTATCGAATAGGTTACCGTATCGTAAGCCACACAACCGAGCGTATCTGTGACCTCGACAATCAGCGTAACGCTCGTGTCCGCGAACGTGTAAGTCGGATTAGGTAAATTGCTGAACTCGGTGCCGTCGAGATATTGCCAGCTATAGATATACGGCTCGAATCCGCTGCTCGCAGGTGGAACACAACCTAGTTCGATTATTGCGTCCGGGCAGATATGTCCGTCGGGACCGGCGTCCACTGTAAGTTCGCTCAGAGCGAACCAGACCGTATCTTCGGCAAAGCAAAACGCGGAATCGTCCGTTACGACAACGCGAACGAACCCGGTCGCGTCTACCCAGCCGGTCGGCGTGCAGGATAGCGGGTCGTCGAACGGAGTTTCCGGCCACCAATGGCAACTATAAGCTCCGCTTCCGCCGGAAACCTCTGCCCAAAAATCGACGGAATCCGGTCCGCATAATCCTGTATCGGGATGACCGATAACTGTTAAGTAACACGAACTGACAAAATTATACCAACTACTATCATCCGTGTTCGGGCCGCACCAGTCGGGGCAGTCGGTCATCCGCCAGACATCGACATCTACCGTATCGCCGGGGAAAAGCGGCCCGATAGGCGTGCTTAAGCATACTATTGTATCGACGCAACCTAAAGACCAGAAAGTATAGGGAACGCCATTTATCGTTACATAAACCGAATCCAATCCCGAAAGTGTATCGCGAATACATATCTCGATAGAGTCTGTCGAGGCCGGTATCTCCGTTCCCGGGGTAGGCGTAATACTCACTATCTCCGGCGGACTGCGGTCGATATAGAACTCCCAACAAACCGGCATCACGAGCGGGATACCGTCGGTATTCTCCGCGCTGTCGACACAGACAGAGATTATCTCACCGTCGGCCCACATAGTAGTCGGGCGGAAAACGAGCGTCGAGTCGCCGTCCCACGTAAGCTGCGGGTCGGTAGTATGATACGAAACCGTGTTGACAGTCATAACGATAGTCGATTCGACTATATCCACTGAATCTATTATGAAAGCTACTATTGAATCCGTGTCGCAGGCAGTCCAGTCGCCGTCCGGGACGTGGACCTCGACTGCATAAGGCTCGGTGCAATCCTCGGTGTGGAACGGCGGGTCGCCAAAAGCCGGGACGCTATCCTCGAAAAAGGTAGGAGTCGAATCGCCGCAGGCCAAATAAATATCCTCGCATAATCTCCACGCGACTATTGTCCAGTTATGCGTCTCTCCGCAAGGGAAATCGAGTGTTACGTGGTTCGAATCGATATGGTCGAATACGAGAATACCGTCGAGAATAAAATCGTAAAGCACCGAAGGCATTGAAGGGAATACATCCCATTCGAAATAAACGCTGCCGGCGGGTAAAACCTCGTCCGCTTCGGGGGTTATAAGATGAACCGAGTCTATTGCTTCCCAATCGATTATGAAAGATACGGTATCCCACGTCTCGCAGCCAAGCGAGTCCGTAACATGCAGGATAAACGTCTCGTCGTCGAAGCTAAAGGAATGGAACGGGTGTTCTTCTGTATATAAAATCGTGCCGTAGATATCGGTCCATTCATAATCGTAAGGTCCGAACCCTCCCGTTGCGGCGGGAACACAACCAAGCGGAATCGAACTATACGGGCATATCACGCCGTCCGGACCGGCGTTCGCGACCGGGTCGGAGACGAGAATCGTTACCGCATCCGAAGCGCTACAGGCAAGCGAATCGTCATAGACCTCGACGGTATAGATTATTGTCGATTCGGCTGTCGCGGTTGGGTTCGGCAATGTCGGGTCGTCGAGACCGTCAGGGGGTGTCCAGCTATAGGTATAGAACCCGCTTCCGCCGGATGTTTCGACCGACAAACCGATAACACCGAAACCACAGACAGCGGTATCCGGCGAAGCGTCGACCGTCAGGTCGCACGGCATAATCATAAACCACCAGCAGAAACTCGTATCGTTAGGTGCACAATAGTCGTAGGTCGGAGCGTCGAACAGGCTGTCGAGGCAAATAACCACACTGTCTCCGGCAACGAGAGAGAGTCCATCTATCGAAAGATAGCCGCCGTCCCAGACGGGTGTCAAGCCGGTTGCTGGAATACCGTTAACGGTTACCGAGATATATGCGAACGACGCCGGGTCGACACCGGCAGGCCAGTCGCTAATATAAACACCTATCGAATCGGGAACGCCGAACAGCACGCTGCCGTCGGCTGGAATAACCGGGTCGGGAACGGGCGGCTCGATATCTACAATGAAGCTGCAGGGCGGAACGGAAGTGCTGCAACCGCAAATATCGGTTACCGAAATTAACTCGAAGACTATAGTGTCCCCGTGCGACCAGGGGATCGATGGTGTGAAATCAAGATTTGGTTCAATCCACGTGAGTTCCGGGTTTGCGATAGTGTAATCGATGCCATCTACGTTGAGGATTATCGAACCGGGGTCGATTGGACAGGTCGTCGTAGTCGAAGCGAAAGCCAACCATAAAAAGATGTTGATGTCGAAGGTTAAATTGTCGGCTTCGGTTATATCGGTGTATATTCCGCTTGTAGGCCCGTTCCAAAAAGCCTGCTCGTCGAAGAACATAGCGGTCCTTCCGGCGGC
>QNEE01000100.1 GCA_003645085.1 bacterium
AATTAACACGGATAGCGCTATGAAAACAACCATCAAGACCCAGGCTGAACGTTTCATTGAAGCCTCCTATCCTTTGATTTGAATTCTTTCATTTAGCGCAATATAAATTTTGGTAAAGTTACCGCAACAACTTTTTTTAAATTCAAAAAAATTAATCGAAAGACCATCTGTATCTCGGCGACCACGCCGGCGCAGAATTAGCGCCTATATTCGTAATCCGTCTGACGTCGCTGCCGTCCCAATTCATTGTATAAAGTTGATAACGCCCGGTGCGGTTGCTGGCGAAAACTATATGGTAACCGTCGGGTGACCAGTTAGGATTCTCGTTATTCGCCACGCTTGTAAGGTATATCGGTTTACCGTGTGCGAGGTCGATTACCGCGATATCGAAACCTGTGGAAACCCTGCTTGTGTAACATATTTTATCACCCCTTGGAGACCAGTCGGCACCGTCGTTGTAGCTGCCCTCGAAAGTGAGCCTTCGGACGTTCGCGCCCATTACGTCCATTATATATATTTGCGGCGTCCCGCTTCTGTCGGAGGTAAACGCTATTTCTCTCCCTGTAGGCGAAAAACAGGGGCTCGATTCGATTGAATAGGGAGTATAGGTCAGTCGCGTTTCCTCGCCAGTGCGGACATCGAGAAGTGAAAGCTCGGCATTGCCGTTAATCTCGCGCACATAGACGACATAACGGTCGTCTGGAGACCAGCTCGCCGTCAAGTTAAGTCCGGGATGTTTTGCGAGGACTGTTTCGCGCTCTTTATAAATATCGAACATATACAGGTCGGGGTTGCCGTTCTTATAGCTTGTATAAGTAATTTTGTCTCCGCCCGGCGACCAATCCGGCGAGAACACGAGGGAGCGGGAATTGGTAATACGGCGCGGCGCGTAACCGTCGTAGTCGCAGATATAAATCTCTTTCATTCCATATACCCGCGTGGAAACGAAGGCTATCTGTGTCTGGGCGACACCCTCCTCACCGGTTAAAAGTTTGTGGATATCGTCGGAAATACGATGGACAAGGCGTCTCCCCTGCACAACATCGCACTTGTATTTATGGCTATATATCTTCGACGAGCCCGTAATCGACCATACGACAATATCCAGACCTATCTCCTTGCCGTCTGTGTCGAATTCGGTTAGTATAATCGCCTGGACACCGATATTCGCCCAGCTAAAAGGTTCGATTTCTCTGGTTTCTTCGATGCCACGCTGCGGATAAAGTGCCGAATCGACGACATCGAGAAAGGGAGAGAAGTTGAGGTCGTCGCGAAGGACTCCCGCGAGGTTAACCGCGACGCTATCCCACGCGGCGCCGTAATTATCATAACGCAAAGAAAACACCGGCACAGCAAGCCGTATCACGCCTGCACCGTAATCGGTTAACCTTAAATATGCATCCCCCTGAGCAAATGAAATGCCGGTTAGAACAAAAACGGTAAGCGGAATTAAATAATATTTCGTTTCTTTTTTCGACATAAACGAATTTATTACTATCGCGTAGTTGGAGCCAATCGACGGATTCTAGGAATATTCATACCAATTTCGAGCATAGTTTTTATGGTCTGTGGGCGAATTCGAAATGGACACCCAGATGGTCGCTTGTGTAATTATCCGGCAGTTCCGGGAATGGAGACGACGCGAGTATAGTCCGTAGGGCTTTCTGGTCGTAGCTCGCAGAGCCGCTTCTTTTTTCGACTTTAGCATCTTTGACCTCTCCGTTGCGGGCTATTTTAAAATATATCGTAGCCGTCAACTCTCGTCCCGTTGTCGGCTTAATCCAGTTCCGATAAACCTTCATATATATAAGGTTCAGATAGTAATCGTCTTTAAAATCCGCGCCATCGACCGTAACATGCCCTTTTCCGGTCGGAGTCGTCCGTCTCGGTTCGGGTTCGTTTCGAGGCGGTGGTTCCGGTTTACGCTGGGGTTTTGGCTCTGGCCTGGTCTCGATTTGCGGTTTTTCCTCCGGCTCCGGAATCGGCTTCTCTTTGGGTTGTTTTACCGTTTTTGGTTGCGGAGCGGCGACTATTTTTACGGAATAGACCTTTTCAGGTAGTTTCATCGGTCGCGAAAACGCCGTAAATATAAAAGCAAGCAGGATTATAAACCCGTGGGCAGCATAGCTAATTATAAGCTCACGCCGCAAAACCTACCTCCCGCGTTTTTCTGGTGTGGCGACGAGTCCGAGGTTTTCGATACCAGCCTCTTTAATATAACCTACGACGCGCATAACGACGCCGTAGTTTATACCCTCGTCCCCTTTCAGTGAGACGCTGGTTATATTACCTGCTGCTGCGAGTTGCTCGATTTTATCGGGGAATTCGTCGAGAGAGACCGGCGTTTTGCCGATAAATATTTCGCCTTCTTTTGTTATAGATATCGTAATGGCGGTTTCGTCCTTGACACGTGCAGCGGCGGATTTCGGGAGCTTTACGTCGACCTCGGCGCGCATAAGCGGCGCGGCGATTATGAATATGATAAGCAGCATAAACACCACGTCTATCATAGAAGTAATGTTCATCTGTATTTGCGACTTGTATCTGTTTTTATATTCGCTCACCGTAGGTTCTGTCGATATTTCTCGGCGGATTATCTACCGATTGGTATATCTCTCTTTTTAGCTGTGCAATGAGACGTTTCGAGAAACCGGTCAGCTCGCCAGCGATTGCCCGGAGCCTTCCTGTGAAAAGGTTAAAAGCTATAACCGCCGGTATTGCCACTACCAGGCCGGCGATAGTTGTAATCAAGGCCTCCGCGAGACCGGGAGCCACCACCGCAATGTTTGCGCTGGACTGTTGTCCTATTTCCCAGAAGCTCTGTGTGATACCCCAGACCGTTCCAAGAAGTCCAAGAAACGGCGAGACGCTCGCGGTCATAGCCAGAAAATCTACATAGCGTTCTTCGCGCTCGAGAACCTCTTCGACCGCGACCTCGGCACGTTGAGAGAGAGCCTCTAATACGGCGGCGGTATCCGCGTCTTGCGAGGGCCTCGTCCCCGAGAAGAAACCCGGTCCCAATTCGTGTTTGATAGATGTTATTAAATAGGTTATCGGGTGGTCCTTTACCGGAAGGTTCAGCTTGAGAGTTTCCAGTCCCCTGTGGTTGCCGATTATTTTCTGGGTTTTCCGGGAACCTTTAGCGATTTTTCTGAAACGCCGCCACTTGTAGATAATTATCCCCCAGCTATACCCGGACAGAGCAAGCAACACGAGCAGTATGAATTTGCCGAAAGGGCCGGTGGCGACTATCATTCGCCACAGATTGGCAATCATCGAGCCGGACATTTTATCTCCAATAGATTCTTAAATGATTTGACTTACCTCAATATATACCCGCAAGTTAGACCACGCAAGTATTTTATGACGCAAACGCGTATCTCATAATCGAGATAAGCGAAAAGGGTGCCAAAAAGCTGTTTCGGTGTTATCAGGCGATGAAATCGTCGGTCAGTTCTTCGCCGGTATTGGCATCGAGAACCGAGAATTCATCGGGGTCGATAGTTCCGTCGGGGAAGCACTCGAGACGGACGCGGTAGAGCGTTTCGAGGTCGCGCAATCGCTCGCCGCCCTCGGCGATTAGCTCTTCGGCGACAACCGGATGCGTTACTATAAGAAAACTATTCTTTTTACTTTTCGCGGCACGCATAAGCCATCTTTCGAGCCTGGCAATAACGGTTACGGGCGAGAACACCAGTCCGAGTCCGCCGCAGGTCGGGCAAGGGTCGGAGATACGCTCGATAACGCTCTGTCTTACCCGTTGACGGGTCATAACCACCATCCCGAATTCGTTCATCGGCAGGATGCGGTATTTCGCGCGGTCGTCAGCCATAGCTTCCCTGAAAGTTCTCATAAGAGTTTCGCGGTTCTTTTCGGATTCCATATCGATGAAATCGATGACGAGTATGCCGCCGAGGTCGCGGAGCCTCAGTTGCCGGACTATTTCCTCCGCCGCCGCAAGGTTAACCTGCAGGAGAGTTTCCTCGTATGTTTTACCCTTGCCGACATTCCGTCCGGAGTTGACATCTATCGCGGTGAGCGCTTCGGTATTATCGATTATTATTGATGCTCCTTTTTTGAGCCAGATTTTACGCCTGAGCATATTCTCTATCTGCGGTTCGACGTCGAAAGCGTCGAATATCGGGGTCGAATCGTTATATAGCCTGACACGGTCGGCGAAATCCGGAACGACCTTATTCACGTATTTCCGGACGTGTTCGTATTCGGTTTTCGAGTCGAGTATAAACTCGTCCATATCGGATGAGAAAAGGTCTCTGACCATAGCCGCGACCATTCCCATATCCCGGTATAGCTGCGCTGGTGCGTCGAGGACGTCCGCTTTTTTTCTGATATTCTCCCAATCTTTTAAAAGGTATTCGAGGTCGTTTTCGAGGACCTCCTTACTCTGATTCTCGCTAACCGACCTGCCGATAAGCCCGAATCCTTCGGGTTTAATGTCGCGTATTGCTTTCCGAATGCGGTAGCGTTCCTGTTTCGATTTTATTTTTCGGGATACGCCGACATGCTTTTGTCCCGGCATAATAACGAGATATCTTCCGGGCAGCGAAATTTCTGTAGTGCAACGCGGCCCTTTAGTTCCTATCGGCTCTTTTGTTATCTGGACGAGTATATCTTCTCCAGCTTTGCACCAGTCGCGGATATCCATACTTCGCGTATCGCTTCTATACCTTCGCTTGCGGCCGATATTGTTATCCTCGTCCTCGTCCGTCTCGCTATCCGCGAACGGTTCGTAACGGGCGACGTCCGAGATATGTAAAAAAGCTCTCTTTTCCATACCGATATTGATAAAAGCGGCTTGTATTCCGGGCAAAACTCGTTCGACCTTGCCTTTGTAAATATTACCTACCATTCGACGCTGGTCGGGGCGTTCGACGAGCAATTCGACCAGTTTGCCGTCTTCGAGAATCGCAATACGCGACTCGTGGACCTGAACGTTAACGAGTATTTGTGTTTTCATATTATTCTATTTCTGGGTTGGAGATTTATGGGATTATTTAACCAACAGCGTTGCCCTGGGTTTTTTCCGAACCGGTTTTCGTCCGGATGGGCGCTTCAGCTAACTGCGATTGACGAACCGGCTCGAATAGCAGTTCCCGCAGGACTTCCTCGACCCGTTCAACCTCGACCTTCGTATCGAAACACGGCCCGTTAGGCCGGATATTCGGAATGCCGAATACTGGAATCGGGTGCGAGTCGATTATGCCCGCCGAGAGGTCTCTTCCGCAGGCCACAGCGACAATAATCGTCGGCTTGAAATCGCTAACAACTTTGCGCGCGAGCGTTCCGCCGGTAGCAACCCGGACCTCGATTCCGTAGCGGTCGGCCACCTCCGCGAGAGCCGCGATATCGCATTTGCCGCAACGTTTACAGTTCGCTATATCGAAGGTTATTCTCCATTCGCAATCGTGATGCTGCAAACAATGGGGCAATAATATCAGGACTTTCCCTGCGGAAAAGCGTTTTCTCTGCGCCCATAGAAGGGCGTTGTTCGTATCGACGAAGGCATCCCTCAAACGGTCTTTACCGAAACCGAAAAGCTGTCCGAGGGTGAGAACTACCGGGAAAAGCACTCGCATCGTTATCGGCTCGCCGCCATGCGGATATAGAACATCGAACCCCGTAAGCGCGGTAATCGATATGAGCAACAACCCTCCCCCGACGGCCAATATCACTATTCCTGCGAGAACCCATAATAGCAAAGGTAGTCTTCGGTGAAGCTCCGCGAACCTCGGGGTAACGAGGTATATCGACAAGATGATAATCGAAAGGACTATAAAGAACGCGAACCACGACAGCGCCAGGAAAAGCTTTTTACCTCCGTAAGTCACAGTAAAAACTCCCCAATTTCGATATTAAAGCCGCATAAAAAGCTTTTCGCGTCCATCGGTTTTTTGCTGGGCGCCTGTAGTTCGAGTATTTCGACGGCTTTTTCGCCGCAGGCCACGACGAGTCCCTTTTTGGGATTCGACACCAGAACCTCACCGGCATAGCCACCGGCGTCGACTATTCGGCTTCGGAGGATTTTAATTGTATCGGTCTTAAACCTCGCTGTAGCTCCCGGTTCCGGCGACATCCCTCTGATAAGGTTATGGACGTTGTTTGCGGGGAGTTTCCAATCGATTTTCGCGGTTTCAGCCTTTATTTTTGGTGCTTTTGTAGCTTTCTTGTGCTCCTGTTTTTTCGGTTCGAGGATGCCTTTGAAAAGGCCCTCGATGGTTCGGAGTAGAACATCCTCACTTAGCGGGATAATCCTGTCGAACAACTCGCCATAGGTTTCGTCCGGGCCGATTGACAATTTTTCCTGAAGGAGAATATCCCCCGTATCCGGTTTATCGGACAGGATAAATGTCGTAACCCCCGTTTCGCGGTAGCCCCGTATAACCGCCCATCGCACTGGCGCCGGTCCGCGCAATTCCGGTAACAGAGACGGATGGACGTTGACAGTCCCGAGAGCGGGCACGGCGTAAACCGATTCCGGTAGTATTTTAAACGCAACGATTACGCCGATGTCGGCCCTAACCCCAACGACCGTTTCCGCGAGAAAAGGGTCACGCATATCTTCCGCAGTAACGACGGGAATTCCCAGTTTTTCCGCTAGTTTTTTGACCGGCGTCGGAATACATTTTCGTCCGCGTTTCGACGGCCTGTCGGGCAATGTTACTACCAGCGCGATATCATAGCCGGCCGATACAAGCGCATCCAGCATCGCGGCGGAATAGTCCGTCGTCCCGAAAAAAACGATTTTCCTTTTATTTGCCATATTTATCCGCAATCTGCCTTAGTTCTTTTTTTATAAGGCTCCTGCGCATCTGGGAAAGGTGGTCGATAAATAGAATACCGTTAAGATGGTCGACCTCGTGGCAAATAATCCGCGCGAGGATATCGAAGGCCTCGAACGTTTTTTCGCCTTCTCCGGGAAAATATGCGGTAACTTTTATAGATTTCGGGCGGTCGATTTCGCAATAAAGCCCCGGGAAAGACAGGCATCCCTCTTCTTTCCTCTCGATTTCGTCGCCGGATTCGATTATTTTCGGGTTTATTAGCGGTTGGATTTCCGAGAAACCTCCTTTTTCGGGAAAAGCGATAAGGCAAACCCTTCTATCGCAACCAACCTGATTCGCCGCCAGCCCGAGCCCGTCGTGCTCGTCGAGTTTTTTTCGCATTTTGCGGATAAATTCCGCGGTATCTTCCGAATCGGGATTCTCGACCGTTACCGCTTTTTTCCGGAGAATCGGATTACCCCAGTAACAGAATTCCAGTTTTTCGGGGTATTCGTCAGGCATTTTATCACTCCGTTTTTCCGACTATATAACTCTTGCCGACTTCAGCCTTAAAATTATCTCCGAAACGGAGCGTAATTGTCTCGTCGCCGACACCGACAACAGTTCCAATAAGCCCGCCGGAGGTTATAACTTTCTCGCCTTTCTGGAGATTGGTAACCATCATATCATGTTCCTTCTGTTTTTTCTGCTGGGGACGAATAAACAGAAAATAGAACACGGCGATAATAATAATAAACGGCAACAACGACATAAACAGGTTCGGCTCTTTTCCGCCTTCCGCCGCCGGACCAGCCATAAGCATAGTGAGAAACGCTAAATCCATATTACCCTTTCGGTTTTAGTTGCGAGGTTGAGATAAACAGATTCATATTTTATTAATTATAATACACAAAATGTAAAAGCGCAAGGTTCAAAGTCCGAATTCGTAAAAAGGGATATAACGTCGTTCTGAACGGAAACGATGCGGTTTAACTGTTATCCGAATAACGGTTTCATCAAATCTCGGACTCTTTCGACTCGTCGATTCCGGGGCGGGCTATACATAACGCGCAAAGAACGCTCCCACCGACATCCTTTATCGCAATCGCCAGTTCACGGGTAGTCGCGCCAGTAGTTATTACATCGTCGATAATTATAACCTTTTTGCCCGACAATTCGTCGGAGGCCTGAAACGCTCCCGCAACGTTTTCCTGTCGTTTTTTCGCGTTTTCCTGTTTTGTTTGGCTATCCGTACATTTGATACGTTTCACCGCTTTCGATAACATCGGCAACCCTGTTTTCTTGCAAATAGGCCCCGCGACAACTTCGCTCTGGTTATAACCTCTATCCCTTTCCTTCGTTTTGTATAGTGGCACAGGAACAAACCCATCGGCCTGGGCGATGAACTCCTCGGCCGCCAGCCTTTCTATTATAACCTCGCCAAAGAACTCGCCGATATCGCGCCTTTTGGAATATTTTAAGAGGTGTATCAGGTTTCTAGTGCATTGCCTTTCGTCATTAAAGCCAAACGCAGGGACGAAAAAGGGATATACGGCATCCGGGTGTTTTTCGCAAAATCCCTTTCTGTCGACCGGATTTCCGCATTCGGGACAGAAACACCCGTTTTCTACGCGCATATCGCTTATACAATTTTCGCAAACAGGGAATTTCGTCGTTCGCTCGCCACAAATAGCACAATGTGGCGGCCAAAACAAATCGAGAAGTGCAGTCGATAATTCCTTTATTTTCTGTAAAACGGCGTTCGTTTTTTTCCTTTAGATAAGTCAATCCGTTTTTCGGCGGCGGGATTAATCTATAGGCGATTTTTCGGCGAAACGCCAGGTTTATTAAATTCCAATTCGGCGCCTCTTTTACCTTTTGACTTTCACCTTTTTCAATCCAATCGCGAACATTATAGCGCTGAAAACAAATAACAAAAATAAGACAATTTCATTGACCGTTATTAAAATCGGTCCGAAATGCGCGAGAACCTGCTTCGGCTCGTAATATCGAAATTGGTCGACGAAGAACCTGTCCAGCGAGTATAACCCGAGAACGAGCCAGGAAGTCCAACCGTCGAATTTATGCCATCTTTCGAGCCACAAAACAAGAAAGAACAGGGCGAATCCCAGCGCGGAGGCCATAAGTTGTGTAGGTATTAAACCGGTTACGCCCGAATCGGGATACTGGAGCAAATAGTAGCGAAGATAATCGCTGGCTGCGCCGTCGGGAAAATTAACGCCGAACCAGGCCGTCGTGGGTCGCCCGTAGCAGCAACCATTGAGAAAACAGCCGATTCTCGTAATTCCGGCTCCGAGAAGGAAAGTCGGCGCGATAGTGTCGCCGACGCGGCAAAAATCGAGTTTTTTTACGACAGTATATAGATACACGGCTATTACTACGAGTGCGACGCCGCCCATCATAGAAAGACCGGCGATACCAAACCCGCCGGGGCCGTGGAACGGGTTGATAATATCGAGCCATTTCCCGCGGAACTCGTCGAGGTGGAAAACGACGTAGAAAACGCGGCTGCCGATTATCGCCGAAACGACGACCACGATTACGAGG
>QNEE01000101.1 GCA_003645085.1 bacterium
GAGTTTTATTTCCTCGCCGCCGAAAGCGAGACGAAAACTCAGCGAGTCGTCGTCGATATCCGCCGCCTCGAAAGAAATAATTACGCTCGAGTCGGTCCGAATAGTCGCGACATCGGTTATTAAAGGAAGAGTATTACCACAGATTATGACAGGGGGGAGGATAAGCGAAGTAATAATATGTAGTCTATTCATACCGCCGAATAACCGCGCGATTAATTAACCTGCCGATTTATCTTCTCTCGTATTCCCTGCATGCATGCCCACTGAGGGGGATATCGTATCCCTTTTCGCAGGGCCTCTCCGGGTGCTCGTATTTGTAATAGATGCAATCCCTGCAGAATCGGATAAGCCAGCCTTTCATCTCGAAATCGCGGCAGGCCTCCGTTTCCTCAAACTGCGGAGTCTTGTGATACAACTTGCATTCGTAGTTGATATCGAACCCGCCGATAACGCGGTAATGCTTGCACTCTTTGCATTTGCGGTTGTATCCCATTTTAGTATCTCGTATTCGTTTATAGTATTATATAAAATCGAATACGATTGCGAAAGAAAAAAAAATAACCGGTTATACGGTTAATGTGAGATATAAATAACCACGGATTTCAGCCCGGGGATTCAGATACACAAATAACCGAGGGCTTGCGTGGGGTCGGCACGCGCCGACGGGCGAACAGTTTTTGCGCTCGGAATAATGTATTCCTCTAACCTACCGGGCGTAGCAGAAATCGTAACAGCCTGCGAACTAAAACTTCAACCCGCTGAAACCCAGAAACGCCATACTCATAAGGCCAGAGATTATAAACGCAATCGGTAGCCCCTTCATCAACTTTGGGACCGGCGCAAATTCGAGTTTTTCGCGGATACCGCTCATCATTAGCAAAGCGAGCGTGAAACCGAGTCCCGCAGCGATACCGTGAACGAGCGCCTCGAGAAAACTATATCCAAGCGACATCGTGTTGAGCTCTGCAACGCCGAGAATAGCGCAGTTCGTAGTGATAAGCGGAAGGAATATCCCCAGCGCCTCGTAAAGAGCGGGGGAGGTCTTCTGCAAAACCAGCTCTACGAACTGCACCAGCGACGCGATAACCAGAATAAAAGCAATAGTCTCCAGATAACGCAGGTCGAAAGCTGCTGCGGGGGTATCGCTTCCCAGCGCGTTCGCGATAATCCAGAAAATATTGCTCGTTCCCGGAGAAAGAAAATACGTCCAGATAACCCAGGTTACCGCCGAAGCCAACGTCATAACAAATATCACGGCCATTCCCATGCCGATAGCGGTTTCGGTCTTTTTACTGACTCCGACAAATGGACACAGCCCCAGAAACCTCGAAAGGACGAAGTTGTTTATTAGAATAGCACCGATTGCGATTACGAGCAGGTTTGCCATTTTCAACCCTCCTTCCCGGTTTTTTCGAGTATCCAACGCGAGCCAGCGACCATAAGCCCGAGCGACAGGAACGCTCCCGGCGGCAATATCATAAGCAGCGCCGGCTGAAACGAACTACCCATAACATTCGCTCCGAAAACAGTTCCACTGCCGAGTATCTCCCTGAACGCGCCGAGCAAAACCAGGGTTAGTGTGAAACCGAATCCCATTCCGATACCGTCGGCGAGCGACCGAATGACATTATGCTTACTCGCGAACGCCTCGGCGCGACCGAGAATAATACAATTCACCACAATAAGCGGGATAAATATCCCCAGCGCTTTCGATAACGCGGGTGTATATGCCGCCATTACGAGTTTTGTTATCGTTACGAACGTCGCGATAACGACGATAAATATCGGTATCCGTATCCGTCCCGGAACCAGCTTCTTAATCAGCGCGATTATAAGGTTACTCATCACAAGAACAAACGTAGCAGCGATACCCATACCGAGACCGTTTATCGCGCTGGTAGAAACGGCGAGTGTCGGGCATAAACCCAACGCGAGAACTAAAACGGGATTTTCTATCAGAGTGCCTTTAGTCAGGTCTTTCAATATCATTTTCATTTGGTATCGCCTCCTTCGGTCTCCGCTTTCGGTTCGGCGAGTTCGGTAAGCGTATCGGGGATGGATGCCGGTCGGCGAGTTTCGAGAGCCTCCGCGAGAGCTTCGGCGGCGTTGGCAACAGAATTAGTAACCGCGCGGCTCGTGATTGTAGCGCCCGTAATGGACTCTATTGCCCCGCCATCCTTATCGACTTTCAAGTTGCCGTATTCTTTGCCGTCGAATTGAACCTCGAACCACGGTTCCTCTCCATTCTCTTTAGTTTCGACCGCTCTGTCGCCGAGCCCCGGCGTCTCCGATTGATACACTATCTCGATAGCGGAAATCGTAAAATCTAACTTTAAACCGACCACAGTGCGGATTGTCGAGGAAAATCCGTTGCCGTAAGCCGTAATCACATAGCCCACCGGTTCGGTCATTTCCTCGTCGGAATAGCCGGTTATATATTCGATTTCTTCGACCGTGTCCGGGTCGAACACGACGGCCTCGGGTAGAACCTCCTCGATAGCGGCCATACGCGCGGCTTCCTCCTGCGCGGCGATTTTCGGCGCGGTAATCGAGTTGATATAACCAAGCGACAATCCGGCGATAATGCCGTAAACCATCAATATCAAGCCCGGCCGGAGAATGCTCTTCATTAGCCGTTACCTCCTTTCTTTTTTCGGGAGGTGCCGAAAATACGCGGCTTCGTGTGCCTGTCAATAATAGGTGTGAATATATTCATCAGCAATATCGAATAACTGACACCTTCGGGATAGCCGCCCCATCGTCGGATAAACACGGTAAGAATCGCGCACCCGATACCGAATATCCATCGTCCCTTCTTTGTAACCGGCGTCGTAACCATATCGGTAGCCATAAAGAACGCGCCGAGGAAAAGCCCGCCGGCGAAAATCTGGAACAGCACATGCCCGGTGAAAACACCCTCGACTCCGCCGAAAATCCAGCCGAAAAGCGCGACACCTCCGATATACGACAACGGGGTGCGCCAATCGGCGAAACCTCGAATCAGCAGATAAAGCCCACCGATTAGAATCGCGACAGCGGAGACCTCGCCGATACACCCGCCGATTTTCCCGAAAAACATATTCGGCCAGGCATTATAGACAAGTTCGACAGCCTGCCGAGCTTCCTGGACTGCCTGTTCCGCCGATTCTGGGTCGAGTATTTTAGACCGTGAAAGTTTCAAGACGGTAAGGGGTGTCGCGCTTGTAACGGCATCGAGGCCGACAGCGCCCGAAAGACTCCCGCCGCGCGGGGCTATCCATTTAGTGGTCATTGCCACAGGCCAGCTCGCCATAACGAACGCTCGCCCGACTAACGCCGGATTCAGCGGGTTATATCCAAGCCCGCCGAAAGCCTGTTTGCCTATCCCGATACCGATAACGCTTCCCACAACTACGAGCCACCATGGCACTCCCGGCGGGACATTAAACGCCAACAATATACCGGTAATAACCGCCGAACCATCGAATACAGTAACGGGGACTTTTCGGATTGCCTGTATCGCGGCTTCGGTTGCTATCGCCGCGACAACGGCTATTAAGGTCAACCATAGCGCTCTAGGCCCGTAAAAATATATCCCGAACGCCCACGCCGGAAGTAGCGCCAGAACGACGTTCCACATTATCTTCGGCGTCGAGTCCTTTCCGCGAAGATGCGGTGACGACGAGACTATTAGTTTATTCTCCGCCAAAATTGCTCCTATCCGATTTATCGTTTGTCGTTTGTCGAATTTCAATAATCTATTATGGTCGCGTTAATAGGCGCAGGGTTTTGCTGCTCGAACATTATTGTCGAGCGGGACGCTAGACCGATTGAATTTTATCGGCGAACGTGTTAAAACTCGAACTATTATTATCGCAAACCGACGAAACATCCCATCGTCAAAAGCCCGTAATCATCGGGATAAACGTAAAACCACGGGTTCACCGCCCACCATTGGACCGTCCCGCCGATTAGCAAAGCCCCGGCGCGAACACCGATATTTAATTCCCACGTATTAACAAGCCTCGCGCGTTCGTATCTCGATGAATCGGTAATAGATGAACTTACCCAACGCCTGCAGATTATATTCGCGTAACCCAGAGTCGCACGCGGCGCTATTCTAACGGGTCCCGCGTCGACAATATACTCGCCATAGACCGACGGTCTAACGAAACTCCCACGTTCGCCGAGCTCTTTGTTTCCCGGGCTTACATAGCTTCCATAACTGCCGATAAAATCCCTTTCGTAATCGGTATAGCCTAATTCGGCGCCGAATCCCCATTTACCGTAGGTCGCGCCGAGAGAAATATTAATCCAACTGCCCTTCGGATACGCGATTGCCCCGCCGGCAACCGCAAAAGCGAATTCGAGTTTCTCGATTTTCCTTCGCCTCGGCCTATCTACAGCGGGAGGTTTGTCGCCGGTCGGAGGTCTAATCGGTTCGCCCGGTCGCGGCGGACGTTCCGCCGGTTGCGCGAATAGACACGTGCCGAACGCCAACAATAGCACTATTCGTATGTAGAAATTCATTCCAGCATCCCTCCGTCGTAGGTCAGACCGACCGTCCCGAAAACGGAGTTATATGCCTTCGCGTTAACCTCGAAACCCTCGAAAGCAGCCATATATCCGCCGCCGACACAAAACGCTATCTTGCTGCCGACCGGAACCCGAAAATCTAATCCAAGCCCGATTATCGGGAGTTTCGACCGGCTCCAGCTATAGCGCAGATGGTCGTATTCATGAAACCATATCATCCCGAGGTCGATATTCGCCGCAAATCGAAAGCTCGAAATATCGGCCTTCCCCTCGATATGCGCGACCGCCATAACAGTGTGACCCTCGGTGGCAAGCTCCATATCCTCGTTAATTATCGTATCCGATTCAGATGCGAGGAAGTGGCTCCTTACCGAGGCAGCGATAGTTAGATACTCATAGGACAATCCGGCGCCGATATCCCAGTAGGGGGAAGGTTTTTGCGCTACATCCTCGACAAAGGGCAGCGAATAGCCTTCGACAACGCGGGCAAACGGATAGACCGGTATCTCCGGTTCGAGCCCTTTTCCTAAAATGGAACTCGTGAACACAAGTATGGGAATGAGAATCGCCTTATTTACATTAAGAAAGAGCATATACTTAATGTATTACTTTATATTAAACGATATATTTACTTGCTACATAATGTAATGGATACTAATCGGATGAGTCCGATTCTCTCTCGGAATTCCCCGGTTCGGTGGTTTCTGGCAAAGCCTCCGAATCCGGCGACCTTCCGCGGAATTTCTCGAATTCCCAGCTTAAGAACTTATCGATATCACCCTTTATCGACGCGATAACGAAACCGAGAACCGCGGCATCGTCGATATAACCCATAACGGGGAAGAAATCGGGAATGACATCGAATGGATTGATAAAATAGATTATCGCCGCGACCGCGAGGACAATCGTCTGCCACGGGACCGATTTGTAATCCCCTTTTGTCCATGCTTTAACGAGCCTCAGCAAACCGTTCAGGTCGTCCCAGATTTTTTCGAGAACGCCGCGCTGTTTTTCCGCTTTTATATAAGCCTCCTCGACGAGTCGCGAGGTTCGCTTTGCGTCGCGCGCGATTTCCTCCGCTTTGGTTTTAGCCCCGTTTAGACCCGGTGGTCGAGCCTTTTCCGGTGGTATATTTTGCTCTGCATTATCCATTATTATCCGATATTATCCCGAATCCGGTAACTATCAAAACGCGCGAGTTATGGATGTGTTACCTTATATTGTTATTCAGCCTTTTCGACCTCTTTTACGGTTTCCTTTTCTGATTCGGCTTTCGCTTTTTCGGCTCTTTCCCGAGCCTTCTTGATATTTATCTCGTTTTTAACAGCACGAATATAATGCAGCAACCTGCGATTACTCGGGCAAACATAGGCGCAACTTCCACACTCGATACAGTCGAGAGCGCCGAGTTTCTCAGCCATCTCGATATTCCCGTATTCGCCGCACGCCGCGATATTTGTCGGCATAAGATATGCCGGACAGGCATCGACACATTTTGCGCAGTTTATGCAGGGCATCTCGTTCGGCGATTCGGCGTCGTCCAGACCGAACAGAACGATACCGCTGGTTCCTTTGATTACCGCCACTTCATCCGTATGTTGCGCGAGACCCATCATCGGGCCGCCGGAGATAATCTTGCCGACAGGCTCGGTCGTGCCGCCGCAGGCCTCGACCAAAGCGCTGAACGGTGTCCCGATACGGGCCATCAGGTTCGATGGGTTTTTCACTATCGGTCCGGACACCGTTACCACGCGCCTATAAAGCGGAATACCCCTCGAGACCGCGTCGAAAAGGGCTTTTGCTGTGCCGACATTCTGAACGTAACAGCCACAGTCGAACGGCAACCCGCCGCTGGGAACCTCGCGTCCGGTAACGGCTTTTATCATCTGTTTTTCGGCGCCTTGCGGGTATTTAACCTTCAACGGGCAAACCTCGATACCCGTTCCGCGCGTCTTTTCTATCATTACCTCGATAGCGTCCGGCTTATTCGCCTCGATACAGATAATATGTCTTTTTGCACCCAGCGCTTTGCCGATTAGAATAAACCCGTCGATTATGTCGTCGGCGAACTCGAGCATCAGGCGGTGGTCGGCGGTCAGATACGGTTCGCATTCGGCACCGTTGAGAAAAACAGTGTCGATTATCTTTCCCTCCGGCGGCGAGAGTTTTACATGCGTCGGGAAGGTAGCTCCGCCCATACCTGCGAGTCCGGCGGCTCTCGCTATCTCCACTATCTTTTTCGGTTCGATGTTTTCCCAATTATCGCCGAGCGTTTCGAGTTCTTGTGCGCGTTCGTCGCTGCCGTCGTTCTCGATAATTACGTGCGGTTCCGGTTTTCCCGTTACCGAATGCGGATGGAGGTCGATTTTAAGCACTTTACCGGCGATAGAGGCGTGAACCGGCACCGAGACGAACCCTTTCGGCGAACCGATTGTCTGTCCGACAAGAACCTTATCTCCTTTATTTACTGCCGGTTCGGCGGGCGCCCCGATATGTTGCGAAAGTGGTATATATGCTACCTCGGGGGCGTCGAGTATCTCGATGGACCGGCTTTCTGAATAACGTTTGTTTTCGGGCGGGTGGACTCCGCCAGCGAAGGTTTTACCCATCTAAAATCCTCCGTTTTTGTTTTTAATAAAGTTTCTAAAAATAAACACCCGTATTATATCTGTCAAGGAATAAGGTTGAGTAGGCACCACTAAAAACGCCCGTGGGGTTTATCCGGTAGCTAATCAACCGATTCTACTTGACCTTTTGCCGCTTCGTAGATATTATTTGTAATCAAAGGATTGCGATTATGCTGAGAGATATCAAAGCCATATACGACCGCGACCCGGCCTGTCGGAGTTTTCTCGAGGCCGTTATATGCTACCCGGGGCTTCACGCCTTATGGTGCCATCGGATTGCGCATTTTTTCTGGTCGAAATTGCGTCTTCGGCTGCTCGCCCGGTTAGTCAGCCAGATATCGCGATATTTTACGGGTATCGAGATACACCCCGGCGCGCAAATCGGTAAAGGGTTCTTTATAGACCACGGTATGGGTGTCGTTATAGGAGAGACGACCGTTATCGGCGATAATGTAACCCTTTTTCAGGGCGTAACTCTCGGCGGGACCGGCAAAGTAAAGGGCAAACGACATCCAACGCTCGGGAATAATATCGTCGTCGGTTGCGGCGCGAAAATCCTCGGCGATATCAAAATCGGCGACGAGGTCCGTATCGGCGCCGGGAGCGTAGTCGTTCGCGATGTCGACCACGATTGTACTGTTGTAGGTATCCCCGGACGAGTTGTGGTTAGCAAGGGGCGCAAGGTCCACGAGGCCTGGCTCGACCACGGCAACCTTCCCGACCCGATTGCCGACAAAATCGCCGACCTGCAAAAGAGAATACTGGAGCTTAACACGCATATGTCCACGCTGGAAAAGGCCGAGGGTTTAACAGAAATGAAGTCCGAAACGGCGGAGAAAAGCGATGCTTGATTCCACCGAAAAGATATCGAGCCTTATAGGAAGCACGCCGTTTGTGCCTCTGCGAAAGATACCGACTCCGGAATGCGCGGGCGTTTTCGCAAAACTCGAGATGTTTAATCCGAGCGGCTCGGTCAAGGACAGACCGGCCTGGAATATGATAAATAAAGCGGAGAAAAAGGGACTTCTCGGAGAAAAAGCGACCGTTATCGAACCTACAAGCGGAAATACGGGTATCGCTCTCGCTATGTTATGTGCTCTCCGAGATTATAGGTGCATCCTTGTAATGCCGGAAAATATGTCCGCCGAACGCCGGAAAATAATGGCCGCCTACGGCGCGGAGATAGTCCTGACGCCGTCGTCGGAAGGAATACCAGGTTCGATAAAAAAGGCCGATGAATTGCTCGCCGAAACGCCCGGCTCCTGGGGGCCGAAGCAGTTCGATAATCGGGCGAACCCCGAGATTCACGAGAAAACTACCGGCCCGGAAATCATGGCCCAGGCACGGGGAAAAATCGACGCTTTTGTAGCCGGTATCGGAACAGGCGGGACAATTACCGGCGTGGCCCGCGCGTTGCGTAAATCGAATAACAGGATTAAAATCATCGGTGTCGAACCGGCCGATTCCGCCGTTTTATCGGGCAAACCGGCCAGCAGCCACGATATTCAGGGTATCGGCGCGGGATTCATTCCATCGATTCTCGATAGGAAACAGATAAATGAAATAATCGGTGTCGAAACCGAAGAGGCAATCGAGATGACTCGTAGACTTGCGAGAGAAGAGGGTATATTCGCGGGAATCTCGTCCGGTGCGGCGCTTGCGGTCGCGATTAAGGTCGCGCGCCTTTTCGGCCCCGGGAAAAACGTCGTAACGATATTCCCCGACGGCGGCGACCGCTATCTTTCCACCTCGATGTTTGGAGATTAAACAAAAACCCCATCGACGATGCCCGATAAACGACGCACTATGACCGATACACGACATACTTCTTACGCCAAAGGCAGAACAGGCGAGGATATCGCCGTAAGATTTCTATTAGATAGAGGTTATGAGATTCTCGACCGCAACTGGCGCTATAGTCGTGGTGAACTGGATATCGTCGTTCGCAAGGATGACATTATTGCATTTGTCGAGGTTAAAACGGCATTATCAAACCGCTTCGGCGACCCGGCTGGCTGGGTCAAACCGGCAAAACAGCGCCAGATTGGCAAGATTGCGTCGGCATGGATACAAAAAAAGCAGCCGGAAGGTTGCTTCTTTAGATTCGATGTCATAACGTTAACCACAAATGCCGACGGATTCGATATCCGC
>QNEE01000102.1 GCA_003645085.1 bacterium
CGGTGTCCACCGGCACGCGCCGGAGACGTCTGTGCTCGACGGCTTCGCCGACTCGCCCCTTAAAGCAGGGATTTCCTCCACCAACCGCCCGTTAATATCGAATATCTCAATCTCCGCCCCATCCGGCGCGAAAATAGAAACGCTCGAATTGAATGGGTTAGGATGAACCGCTATCGAAATTTCCTCGGGTTTTTGCGCGGGCGATTCGGAAATCGCTGAAGGGGTGCTATTTCCGAGAGAATCTACTCGAAGAAGCCATAAATCCCATTCATCTACTGGCCACGGGTCCTCTTTATAACCCGCTATTGCAAACCCTCCATCGTTACAGGGGAAAATTGCCTGTGGCAGATGTTCGAGAAGAGAATCGTAGTAAGTTTTTGTCCATAGCGTGTCTCCGCGAAGGGTATCGGAGATAAAGACCAACCAGGCTGCGTATTTACCGCCCAGTGATTCTGGGAAAGCAGTTTCGCCGATGATTGCGAATTTAGTTTGATACGGTTCGTTGCCTGCCCATACTATATCCCTTGCTATTTGCCTTCCGTGAGACAAGCCGGTCCATTCGTAAACAGGATGAGAATAATAACGGGTCCAAACCGTGTCTCCATCTAAATCCGTACGGACGGCAAAATACAACGAAGTGCAGCAATATGCGTCCTTTGTGTAGCCGACAGCAAGGAAACCACCGGGGAAACCCGGTGCAGGATTTTCTATTTCCAATACCGCATAGAAATGGTCCTCTTCAGGTACCCCGTAATATTTTAACCATATAGTATCACCAAGGATATCGTGACGCGTAAGTATGCTATGAATACCGGCGGTTATATACCCATAAGGTTCTCTATTTGACAAAGCTTTCATGTCCTCAGCAAATGAATATGTGCAATAAAACTCGTTAAATACACGCGCCCAAATTTCGGTGCCATCGGTAGTATATTTCGCTAACGTGGGCCAACTCCCACCTAAAACGATGATATCGTTATCCATGTCGATATCGACGGCTTTTCCAAAATAGAGCGTATCACTGCTGACATACGTCCCGCTGACATTAGTCCAGAGTGTGTCGCCATCGAGATTTATCCTCGAAAGATATAAATATGAATAGTGGTCCGGATGAGCGGATTGCATTACACCGACTACCGCAAAAGTCGTATCGTCGATAGCGACAATACCTGTTGCATAATCGTCTTCGGCGCCTCCGTAAATTCTCGTCCATATCGTATCGCCGTCGACATCGACGCGCATCATAATAATCTCGCCCCGGGCGGAGGTCGGCCACCCGGAGCGGCCGACCAGAATAAAACCGCCATCGTCGAGTTGAACGAGGTCGCGGAAGCACTCTTTGTGCACTAAATTCCATGTTTTTTCCCACGCACCTGCAAAAGAAATTGCTAATAACAATATAATAAGCAGGTTTTTCATCTTATTACCTCCTCGAGGGTCCCGGCCTCCTATTAGAGACCGAGACCCGATAAAGCGTCTATTTTGCGAGAATAATTTTTCCTGCAGCTTTCCGGTCGCCGCTATCTGTTATGTAATAATAGATACCTGTGGGACTATCAAGCCCGTTTTTGTCTTTGCCATCCCAGCGAAAAACGCAGTTACCCGCTTTGTCAGACGAGTTTAGCAATTTCGTAACGACCCGGCCGTTTATATCGAATATGGTAACTTCCACTTTCTGTTCGGCGTCGGGTATGGAAACGTATATTTCAACGCTCGAATTGAATGGGTTAGGATGAACAGACAACCCCACATTTTCGGGTAGCCCTACACCCTCTACAAGCACCGACCCCCATTCGTTCTCCGCTTCCGGCGTCGCTACGAGACATATCTGCCAGCTTGCACTGCCGTTCGGGTAACGTCCCCACGAACTATCCGTCGGTATAACTGTCCAGCTTACGCTGTCGCACAAACCTACTCCCATATAATCCGGGCCGAAAAGCGCTAGTTCTTCGCCGTCGGCGTCGAGTTTGAACGAGGTGTGATAATCCCCCTGTTCCGGGTCGCGGTCGGCCCAGATAAGTAGATAACTATCGGGACCGAGGTTAGTCCCGCGCGGGAGTCTCCATTTGCGCGGCTCGGTAATATCGTCGGTAAGCCACCACGAAGACAGGTGGACAGTCGAATCCCCCGGATTGTAAAGCTCGAACCAGTCGTCGAACTCGCCCATCTCGTCGGCGATTATCGTATCGTTGTCCGGCATAACCTCGTTTATAAGCACTGCGCCGTTAACATCGATACCGTCGCACGGCCCTATATTCGTCTCGATATATGCCGCGCGGTCGTTTACAAAATCACGCAATCCCGGGAATGTCTGAGGACCAAACGTAATATCGTAGTCGAGATTTGTCTCAAAATCGCTGTTCGAGAACATCTTGTTCGTGTCGGCATAGACGAATGGCCTGACCATATCGGAAAGTTCCGTTACCCGCGCGTTAAAAGTCGTTGGGTCGAGATTCGTTTCCAGAAGCTCCCCGAGTGCACAATCGACAAGATATCGGAACGGCGACCAATCCTCGAATAATCTATCTGCGAGCGGTCTGTTCGGCTGGCGCCAATCTATCGGCATCTCGCGCATCTCTGCACCACTCATACCGAAAGTGAAAACCCCGAAAGCCTCGTTGACATCCCACACGATATACCGCGCGATCGTATCCGAATCGAAATACATATAATAGTTATGCCCCGTTCCCTGATAGCTGTCGAGATTGACCATAAAGGTATTCGCCGCCCAGAATCGAGCGAATGCCTCGGCGTCGAGCCAGCCCATCACCGCGCCGAACTCGCTTTCGCTTGTGTTGTTAATAAAATTGCAAAGCTCGATAAGGTCGGTCCAGTCGTCCTCGGCCTCGTTGGTGGCTTTCTCGTAATGATGCCGATACGGGTCCGGCAGCCAGCCTAACCACTCGAGCGTGCCGTTCGGGTCGCCCTTGTAGAGATTGCAGTCGTTCTCGCCGAAAAACCTCGTCAGCGCGTCTTTATCAATCGGGTCGACGACCGTGTAAAATCCCCAGTAATCGTCGTTGTAATAGACTACCGAATGCGTCGCGCGCGGGCACGGCACCCCGAGGTCGTGGAATATCTCACAGGCGAGTTTCTCCCGCAAAAAGGTCGGGTCTTTGAAGCAATTATTGAAAGTCAGCCGGTCGTTGCCGCGATATTCGGCGCCCTCGATATACTCGTCGAATTTCAGATGAAACGGTTTCTTATATCCGGGATGGCTATATGAACTGTTGCCCTTAAGGCGGATGCCCACGCTGTCCACCGTGTCGGCGACATCGATAACGACGCTGCATATAATATATTCCTCGGTTTCGTGAGTATGCTCGAGTTCCGGCCAGAAATCCGGGTCGTCGAAATAGACCCTTACCGTGTGAACTGTGTCCTCGAAAAAAGAAGCGTTTATCGGAGAAACGAGAGATGCGATGGATATTAACAGTGTGAGCGCAAACGGGGTCATTTTAGAGGGCATAATTCGAACCTCCTTTTCGCGCTCCGATAACAATATACATTAAAACTACTTAATATGCAAGAGGAGACTTTTTGGAAAGATAATTCTACAAGTTAGGAGTTATCTGCGCAACACTATAGTAATACAACCCACCGACAAGAAAAAGGCAAAGAAAAATAAGTAGATGATTACATAGATAAAAACGATTACACAGATAATCTCCGCTCCCAAAATCTACGAAATCTGCGCCAAAAAAATCGTTGACTATAGCTTTTTATACCTTAAATTATAACGTTAACCTAAAATTATCAGGAGGTTTATTATGAACTGGAATTTGCTTTTTACGGTTGCAATCACGCTGTGTATTATCGGATTGGCTGTCGGTGCGGTGCCGTCGCAGATGAACTATCAGGGCAAACTGACCGACCCCGACGGGGTCGCTCTCCACGGCTCTTATAATCTGACTTTCAGGATATATACCGCCGTAACCGGCGGGACTATGCTATGGAACGAGGCGCATCCCGGTGTCTCGGTCGACCACGGCCTTTTCGATGTTGTTCTCGGCACAACCAACCCTATCGAGCTCGATTTCGACGCCCAATATTGGATTGAGATTCAGGTCGGTGCGGAGATACTCACTCCGCGCCAGCCGCTGACGACCTCCCCATACGCCTTCCGTGCGATATGGGCGGATAGCGCGGGCGCGGTGGCCTCCGGTTTTCAGCAGCTTCGCGTCCAGGGGGAAACCTGGATAACCGATTCGGTAGAGTTTATCGAGGGAACGAATATCACGCTCACTCAGGGCGCGAATTCGATTACTATCGACGCGACCGGCGGCACCGACAGCGACTGGCAGGTCTCCGGTATAGATATGTATTCGATTCCGGTCGGCAATGTCGGAGTGGGCGATGTTACGCCCGACCATCGATTCGATGTCGCTGGGAATATCGGCCTGACCGGCGGATGCTATATTAATTTCGGCGACACGGACGGTTCTGCGGGTTACGGTTTCCGCGATAACGGCGGGACGCTGCAGTTCAAGAACGACCTCGGGAGTTGGACCGATTTCGGTTCCGGCTCCGACGGCGACTGGGAGATTTCAGGAGCAAATGTCTATACCGGCATCGCTCCCGCACCGGCTGGAAACGTGGGTATCGGAATAGCGGCTCCGGAGGAGAAACTCCACTGCACAGGTAATGTCCTTTTAAGCAATGACAAATATTTCGAGGTCGAGGCGAGCACCGGCTCGAATATCCGTATCGCCGGAATAAACGGGGCGAATCTCGTTCAATTAGGCGGTCTCGATGCCGCTGTCGACGCCGCTATATACGCCGCAAGTAGCGAAGTCATAAGGGTCAGAAGCACCGGCGATGTCGGTATCGGAACTACCATACCAACCTATAAGCTCGAGGTCAACGGCACCGGCTATATAGACGGTAATTTCTATCTCGGTACAGTGCCCGACGACCCGCTCCACGACTCGGTTCTTACAATCAACGGTGGCCAGGTTATGAAAATCGCGGCAACCGATATCGGCGGCGCGGGCGAATGGACGGACGGGGGAAACTATCTCTATCCGACCGACCTCGGCGATGGCGGCCCGGACTATTATCGAGTCTACGAGGAAGGCTCCGCTGCGGCGGGTCTTTACATCGAGAACAACTCCGGCGCGACGGTCGAGGTTCCGGTCAGAGGTTTCAAAAACCTGAACACTTTCGGTGCGCCTTACGGCGGTCACGGCGCAGGAGTTGCGGGTGTCGGCAACAGGTGCGGTGTTTACGCAGAGGCCAACGGCGGCGGCACTGCGACATCGGCGGCAATCGACGCATATAATATCCCCGGAGGGAACTACGACGCTATCGGCGTCCGAGGGCGGTGTTTGCCCGCCACCGACTACGGTTTCGGTGTCAAAGCCGAGGGCGGAAACTGCGGTGTCTATGGTATATCGACAGGCCGAACCAGCGGCGCATCCGGCGGCACCGATGTCCGCGCGGGAGTTTATGGCGAAAACAACCTCGATATAACCGCCGGCGCTGGACCGTTCGCTACCTATGGGGTCTACGGAGTCGCAAATGGCAGCGCAACGATTGCCGGTGAGGTCAGACATTACGGAGTCAACGGCGAAGCGGGCAATGCGAACACGTTCAATGTCGGTGTCCGCGGCTACTCTCCGGACGGCAGGGGTGTCCAGGGGGAAAATGGTGCCGGACCGTGGGGATACATCGGAAGCGGCCTTAACGGCGTTTTCGGATATAGCGACACGTTGTCGGGTAATGCTGTATTCGGCTATCACGGCGATGCGGTAGGCACTGGTATCTATGCCGTAGGAAACGGTCTTGGGACATACTACAGTATGGCCGTCGGTGCGGGTCTCGAATCCAATGGCGCCGATTTCGGTATTTGCAGTTGGGCCGATACCGACAGTTCCGGGATTATCGGAACCAGTTTTACGAATTTCGGTATCGCAGGCATCTATGGCTCTGCCCGAAGATACGATTTCGCTGACCATACCGACGCTTATCGCTATAGTATCTATGGCTCTTTCCCCGACCAGAGCAACTATTCCAATTATAGCGGATGTGTCGCGGGTGTGGTAAGCTTGACCAATCCGATGGTCGGCGCGTTGGGATACTCCGACGATGGCGGTTACTTTATCGCGGTCAACGGCATTATGGGAGACGGCGACTACGCCGGTTATTTCGACGGTTTCACTTTCGGTATAATAGACTCAGATAGCCTCACAGCCATCCAGGGGGTAAATGATAACACCGTCGGCGACGCTATTGCTGCGTTCGGCGGCGCGTGCAACGACGCTATACATTCCGGCAACGGAGACGGTATCGTCGCGGTTACCGACGGCACCGGATGGGCTGTTATAGGCTCGCATTACGATGGCGTCAACAACGACCGCTACGGCATTCTCGGCAGGGACAACAGCGGCGTCTATGGCAGAAGCGATAATACTACCGGAGCGGGCGTTTTCGGTTATTCAGACGCCACCGATGGTGTCTATGGCCAATCCGACGACGGCAGTTATAACGGCGTATGGGGGATAAATACCGACGACGGCGGGCGCGGCGTCTACGGCAGGGAAAGCTACACCGGTGCCGGTTCATTCTCGAGTTTCGGTATCTATGGTTCGGTGGCGAATTCCGGTAATCTCGACATCGGCGTCTACGGCACGTGCGACGATATCGTTGCCGATTACGCGGGCTATTTTAGCGGTGATATATATGTTACAGGCGATGTCGGAGCGGGAACCAAATCTTTCCTTATCGACCATCCAGACGACCCTCTAAATAAAACCCTCCGACATAGATGCGTCGAATCGCCGGAAAACCTGTGTCTCTATCGCGGCAAAGTCGAGCTTGACGGCGACGGCTCCGCGACAGTCGAGATGCCGGATTATTTCGTTTCGCTGACGAAAGAGGACGAGGCCACCGTCAACCTGACACCAGTAGGCAAGCCGTTTATGTTCGGTTACGAGTGGAATAAGGATTTCACTGCGTTTACGGTTTTCGGTGAGCCGGACAGAGAAATCGCTTATATCGTCCTCGCCGACCGCGACGACCCGGTAATAAGGTCGCTTGCCAGACCGGTAGTCGCCCAAAAAGGCACGCCGGAATCGAATATCCCGAAAGGGCTTATGCTCAACCCCACAGCCTACGGCTATCCAGAGGAGATGAATGTCATCAGGCTGCGCCCGAGAGACGACACGCCGAAAGAGACGAACACTCCGGTAGAGAGATTCTCGAAACCGGACAGGTCGAGAGCCGGGAAAACCGAATTACCCGTGCAGCAAGACCACACCCCGGTTCGGGTCGAGAAACTGCCGCAGGCCGACAGAACCGATTAGAAGCGGGTTTCGAGTTCACCCGTTTTATTCTTACCCTCTGTCCCTCTTATAAAGGGCAAGGGGAGGGAATGACGATAGCCACAGAACAAAAGCGCGTCGTAACCCTTGTAACGGTCGGTGGATACGATACTTCCGTAATTGCCGGTGGTGGGAATAATGATATTCATCAAAGTACATCCTCTTTTATCGGCGGAGGTATAGATAATAAAATAGATGGATCGCCTCGGGCTACAATTGGCGGAGGTTATGCGGATTCGATAATAGCAGTCGGGGGTGAAGATTCTAACCATAGCGGTATCGTGGGTGGAGAGGATAATAAAATTAAAGGGTCGGAATATTCGTTTATCGGTGGAGGAGAAGGAAATATTGATAGTCTCGCCGATCATTCTTTTATCGGAGGTGGCGAGAAAAATTTCATCCATTCATGTCATCATTCCGCTATTCCCGGCGGTAATGATGTTGAAGTTTCCGGCGATTACTCCTTTGCCTTCGGCAATGGTGTAACCGTGACCGCTGACAACATCGCCGCGTTTTTCAATTCAGGTGGTAAAGTGGGTATTAATGCCCCAAGCCCTACTGCATGTCTGGATGTAAACGGTGCGAACGGTTACGATCAAGTTCGGATGCGAACAAGCTTTACCCCAGCCAATTCTGCAGATGCAAATGGCAATACCGGCGATATTGCGTGGGACGTTAACTACATATATATTAAAACAGGGGCAGGATGGAGAAGAGCCAGATTAGCTGCGTTCTAGGACATAGGGAATGTTAGAATCACAAAGAGGCATACCGAGATGTTTATCGCGGTTATATCGCGGAAACGTAAGTAGTATATATATAGTGAGAAATTTATTACTTATATATACCCTCCTTTTCGCTACAATTACATTGACCCAGGATGTTCTCTTCAATGACGTAGACAACTGCCACGAACTTGAGATATGGTCATATCTGCTTGATACGCTTACTTCACACGGTGCAACGATACATCTCGAATCGGTCGAAGGTTGGAATACGTTAGATGAAATGGATATGCTGTGGCTTCAATGTCCTTGTGCGCACCCAGCAGAGCCATATCCAGACTCTATAACCGAAAATATAATTAATTTCTGTGAAGAAGGGGGCAAAATAGTTCTCGGGTATATTCCTGCGACGGGGTTTTATATAGATTCTTTACTTTCTGATTCGCGATGGGAACCAAATATGCAATTAGATAGTACAGATGAAGTAAACCCCGATACAATAGAGTATTTCCATAATATATCCCCTTTAACTAATGGAGTTAATTGTTTAGTGCTAACCGATCCTGATTTAATCTATTGTGGAGATCACGCATTTCCATTTGCGTTTTGCGACTCGAATCGCACCGAGGCGGTTGCAGCAATATCCTATCCCTTCCTTCATGAAGACAACTGTAGTTCGTTTATCATCCTGGTTACAGGTACTCATTCATGGGAAACGCTTTTCGAAATAGTAGCAGATAATTATCGGTTTGCTTCAAATATACTACTCACAGCCGCAGAAGTGCCGGGCTTCGAGTTCGACCCGTGCGCCTTTGCTGAGTCCGTTTTCGTTTCGGAAACTTATTCTCCCTGCACTCGCATACCGAACCCCTTCACACCCAACGGCGACGGCATTTACGACGAAGTGGAATTCACTTTTCCCGGAATCGGCGAGAACGAGGGCGTAATAAAAATATTCACGCTCGGTAATCTCAAGGTCCGCACAATCGAGGTTCCCGCAGGTGCGGGAGCGAAGGAAATCGCAACCTGGGATGGGACGGACAACGCAGGCGAACCCCTATTACAAGGCATTTACCTGTATATAATCAAATCTCAGGGTAGGATAATCTGCAAAGGAACTATAAC
>QNEE01000103.1 GCA_003645085.1 bacterium
CCTTTTAACCATAGGTTCATAGCACCCTCTCAGGCTAAAAATAAATAATACCATACTAAAATTAACAAATTATAAAAGGTAAATCAAGTAAAATCTATATAGCTCTTAATGGAAAGCCGAAGAATATAAGCCGAGAGTGCAGGCTGGCGCGAGGGTGAGGTCTTGGGGTTGATGGGAGTCCGTGCGTCCGATATAATGTATTCAATAATCCTTATGAGGACTTCGCACGGAGCGTGCCAGCTCTCTACTCGCGCTTATGTTCGTAACATTTAAAAATTACTTTTTGAACAGGACACTATATATGTCGACCCTGATGGCTACAAAAACGAGCGCCGTGTATATTAGGAGCACTGGAATAGCAATGCTCAGCCGATAGCGATTCTCGAAATAGACATCGCCGTGGGGAATATCTGGCAAAGGCTCGGGGGCAATCGGAAGACCGTAATCTCGCGCAAGTTCGGTTATTTTTGTGAGATTTATTATAGGCACTCCTTTTTCGCCGAAGCGTATCATAGCGCCTTTGAGAGGATAGTTTCCAATAGGTATTTTTCTATTAACCCCCGGCGTAACGAGAACGAGGTTCTGGGCGCTGCCGATAGAACCCAAACCACCACCGACATTGATATACGCCGCATATCTGTCGTCGGCTTCGATACTTTTCTCGTAAATCTCCATTCGCTTTTCGATTGCGTCGTCGAGCGTCTGTTCCTCGATAAGTAGAACATCGTTGCGCTCGATTATATCCCGTATAATCTGACGACCTTCCGGGGAGACATTTCCTCCGCGGTCGCCGCGCCCTCCTATCGAGGCCGCCGCGCTGCGATAGTGGAACACCCCCCTGTTGTATAGCAGTTTCTCCATATCGAGCCAGGCGAACTCCGGGTTGTTCGCCCCCCACATCGATGCGCCGACGCTGGATATAATAACCGGCTTCGCCCCGATTATCTCTATCGCCGCGAGGGTCGCGATATTCAAACCCGGCATCGAACCCGTATACGCTACCGCTACTTTATCTCCCGACTCTACTCCGGCAGACCGGAGCATATCGACGACCACCGCAGCCCAATTGGGATTCGTAGTCGTGAGCTTTGCGGTAAGGCTACCGCGGTCGGTAGTTATAATAGTAAATTGGTCGCCGATAAGCCCTGTGCCGTTCGGGTCGGCGACCGGGTCCACAATAATGTTCTCGCCCGATTCGGCATTGCGGATGACCTCCGCCGCCTTAAAAGCCAGTTCGCTGGCCAAAACCTTATCTTCGTAATAAGGCCTTTTTACGCGCACTGTCGAAAGCTCGACGAACGCTATTGCCGCGAGACCGAGCCCTGCCAGAAGTAACAATGCGCCTAAACTAACTCGTCGGGAGCGCCACCTCAAGGAGCTCACCTCCCTTAAAAACTATAAGTAGAAGTCTGACTATCACGCTGGCTATTACCATAGTTGTTAGAGTATCTATAACTCCCTGCCTATCCATCCAGTATGCCAGCAAACCCGGTATAATGAAGCCTATCGGGTCCAGTGCACCAGCAACACTAAGAAGCCCGCCGCCCGCGAGATACCGAAATATCCAGGCATAGACAAAAGCTATAAGCACCGTTAAAACGAGCTTTCGCCGCCCGTAGATTATTGTGTAATTGGCAATAACCTTGACCGTCCCGAAAGCCGCCAGCGCGATAATGACCGTGCCGACAATCTTGAGCGGCTGGTTCCAAAAAAGTGCGATATAACCCGGGACGACCAGCCCGCCGGCGGCGAGACCGAACCACTCGGCGAACCCGAGCGATAAAACCAATCCGAGACCTACCGATAACCAGAGCATAATTATCTCCTAAAATTAAAATAGCTTATATTAAATAAAACGACTATTAAACAAGCCAAGCCCGAATTTTCTACACTCCATCTGCGCTGTCATCGTGCTCTACCGGCGACTCCGCACGAGCCTCGAAATAGCGGACTATCTCCCTGCCGATACCACCGATATTGCCGACACCTACAATAATACTGGACCGCGGCGTAAGTTCCATACACTGCTCGAAAATATCCTCGACTTCTTCCGAGCCCATATCTTGCACATTGGCCATATCGATACCGGCGCGACCCAGTTCCTCCCATAGTAGCTTTGTGTTCGTTCCCACGAGAATATAATTATTGGCGCGGACATTCCCGTGAAGCATCTTCGCAAGCTGCAGCGTTCTGCTCGGCCTGTCCGCGCGGTTGTTCGCGATTACGATTATCGGCTCGTGTTCCGACGGATGAAGGCCGAGCATATCCCAGAGCCAACCGGTCGATTCGGGGTCGTTTGCAGCAAACGCGTTATAGAAAACTGTCCGTTTATCAAAAAATTCTATATGGAAAACTCTTAACGCGCCAAAATCGGGCTTGGCAATCTGCATTCCACGAATGGCCTTATCTCGTGGAACACCGAAATGCAAAGCGACGGCGAGAGCCAATGCCACATTTTCCTTGTGTTCGATATAGGAAAAGCCCTCCATCTCCTTATCCGATATTTTACCGGGGTCTGTCTGGATAATTCTTGCGCCG
This sequence comes from bacterium, assembly GCA_003645085.1. Lineage (GTDB taxonomy): Bacteria > UBP14 > UBA6098 > UBA6098 > UBA6098 > QNEE01. The sequence continues at coordinate 2,539 of QNEE01000103.1, forward strand.
ACTATCTCGGCATTTTTCCTAAGACGCTCAAAACGCTCTTTTTCGGCGGTGAAACATATCCCTCCCGGCGGGATTGTCCCGGAAATCGCGTCCACTACATCTTCATCCGTAGGACCCATAACATCGAGATGGTCCGGACGGGCATTAGTTATAACGCCGACACTGCTCTGTATAATCTTCCGTTCGGAAATCTCCTGATATTCCGGCTGGAGTGCCATACACTCGACCACAAGCGCATCGGCTCCCATTTGCGCCGCTCGACGGACTATTCCGACCTGTTCGTGTATATTCGGTGGGCCGAGACGGACTATCGGTTCTTCAGAACCGTCGGGAAAAACGAACCTGGGCAAAGTCCCTGTAGTTTTGGCAACCGTGCGATATCCACCCTCGCGTAAAGCCCCGGCGATAAGTCTCGTAACAGACGATTTACCGCGTGTCCCGTTAACATGAACTCGCACCTTGATATCCCGGAGTTTATTCCTGTGTCGCCCGTATTCTATAACCCACCAAGCGACGAGTGCGATTATGAGTATTATAATAAATAGTTCCATTAGAAAAGAATATCTATTGTCGCATAATTATCTGCGAGTTCAACAAATTTACTCGGCGGAATCGTTTCCGCGCGGGCATCGGGCTGGATTCCGGTTATCTCGAGAATCCTGTCTATATCTATTGCTGGCAACTCTATTAGCATTGAGTTGCGAATCGTCTTCCTCCGATGGGCAAAGGCCGCGCGAACGACCGTTTTTAGCGAATCCAAACAGATTTCATTTTTAGCAAAACCGAAAAGCGGCTCTAATATCAAAACTGTCGAGGTTACTTTCGGCACAGGCCAAAAACATCCGGGCGAAATATCGAACCCCTTCTTTATATCGAAAAACAACGCAAACAGAACCGAAGGGATACCGTATTCTCTCGAACCCACCGGTGCCGTTAATCTCTCGGCAAACTCTTTTTGGACCGTAACAACCGCGAAATCGAAAGTCTCCCGTGACTCGAAAAGAGCGAAAAGAATTGGAGATGTATCGCTATACGGAAGATTACCTACCACGACACATTCTTCCCCCTCGAATTCCGAAATGGCAGCAAGCCGGTCTTTTTTAAAAGCCGTCGGCAGAATATTCGCTCCCGTTTTCTTGAGAGCGTCCATACGGTCCCAATCCGGTTCTATCGCCCAAACTTTGTCGAATTGGCGGACAAGATATCGTGTAAGTTCGCCGTTGCCTGCACCGATTTCGACACAAAGAGGACCTTCCCCGGCCAGACCGCATATTTTGCGGGCTATATTATCATCGACGAGAAAATTCTGCGAAAGGGAGTTTTTAGGGGCATCTCCCCGGTGCGAAAATCTTGGTAAGGGTATATCGAATAACTCCGAAGTATTCCTGCAAACGCTCTTCGATAGTTCGTCTACGGAAATGCCCATTATTTCCGCCAATTTTTCCGTAATTTCCGATATATACGCCGGTTCGTTTCGTTTGCCCCGATGGCTCTGCGGCGCGAGATAAGGACTATCGGTCTCCGTTAAAAGCCTTTCGGGCGGGATTTTCGCTACCAATTCCGCTTTCTCGAAATTACCGAATGTTACCGGTCCGCCGAGACCGATATAATAGCCGCGTTTCAGCGCCCAATTGAGGTCGTCCTCGTTTCCGGAAAAAGAGTGCAGCACACCTCGAATATCGGGGTGCTCGTCGAGAATACGTCTTGCATCCGGCCACGCCTCTCTGATATGGATAATCACCGGCAGGTTAAACCGTTTCGCTATTTCGAGTTGCTCACGAAAAGCCTGTTCCTGCAACTCTCTCGGGGCAAGGTCCCTGTAAAAATCCAATCCCGTTTCGCCTATTGCGATACATTTTGGGTGAGGGCAAAAATACTCGATATCATCCGTATCGAATGTCCCGGCATCGTGCGGATGACATCCAGCGGCAAACCAGATATGCGGGTGTTTTTCGGCGATTCTGCAAGCTTTAATTAAACTTTCGGTGTTTATACCCGGAAGGACAATCGTGCGAATACCGGCCTCCCACGCGCGGGAAATAACATCATCCCGGTCGGTTTCGAACTGCGAAAAATCCAGATGCGCGTGCGTATCCACCAGCATATTCGGCCCAGGTTTATGGTCTTCTTAAAACTTAAGAATAGTCTATGCAAAGCCTATGGTCAAGCGATAAAAAGCGTGCGGATTACTCTAAAAGGAGGATGTTTATTCCGCTTTCAACATTAGATATTCGGCGATTCAGATATCTTCCGTCCATTTAAGGGCTATTACTGAAAGCGCGACTGCGGCCGTCTCGGTGCGCAAACGTCTCGGGCCGAGCGATATTTGTATCCCGCTGTGTTCGGTTAAAAGGCGGCGTTCTTCCGCCGAAAGACCGCCTTCAGGGCCGACAACCAGTAATACGCGTTCTCCAAGTTTGGGCTTGTTATACGTTAGGTTTGGCAAGCCGTCCGGGTCGCCGACGAGTATATGACGATATCCGCCGGAGTTTAAGACTTCTACAAGAGACAGCGGTTGTTCGACCGCTGGCAATACCGCTCTCCCGGATTGTTTCATTGCGCGAACAGAAACAGCTCGCAAGCGGTCGATAAACTTCCCGTCCCGTCTAATCCGGTCGAGGCCGTATTCTGTTCGTAACGGGATAAGCCGGGAAATACCAAGCTGGACACACGCGTCCCACGCGGTTTCGAGACGCTTATGGTGGATTGTGCCGATAGCGAGAGTTTGGTGGATTTTGGGTTCGCGCGCGGACTCGACTTCCTCGACTATTTTACCCCGCGAGTGCGACGGGTCCGTTTTTGTCAATTCGACCAGATATGCCCGACCGCAACCGTCAACCACTACGACCAAATCCCCAACTTCGGCGCGAAGAACCCTTACGATGTGATTCCCTTCCCCCTCGGGGAAATGCACTTTACCGTTACGGATATTTTCTGGAGGAACATAGAAATTCGTAGTGGTATGCTTCATAGAAAAAGGCAAACCCCGCCTTTAAGACGGGGTTTTATCGTCGGTTCGATTAGCTTATCTCGAACGCCGGGATTCAGACGAACCGCTTGTTCCCTGACGGCGGTCGTCGATACCGTTATCGTCCTCGTCGATAAAAACATCCCGTTCCCTGGTTTGCGGATTTCTTCTTTCGATAGTCGTCGAAGAGGACCTCGAAGTGGACTTAGTATTCGGTTGTGCAGCGCTTTTTTCACGGCTACTTTCGACCTCTTCGTCGTGGGATTCGGTCCCGCTTCTGAAGATTGTCTCAATAAAATCTCCGAGGTCGAACGATTCTTTATCCTCCGTTTTACCTCGCGCGCTTTCCGCTGTGGGTTCAGGCGATACGGTTTCCGCCGCCGTTTCCTTCTTCACATCTAGTGTATCTTCATCGTCGGCGGATGACTGCCCGAAAGCTATACCGAAAGCTAACAGGAGAATAATCATTATGTAAATTATGTTCTTCATCTTTATAAATATATTTTTCTTATTGGTTTTTGTCAAGTTCTACCTGCTTCGAGCACTGCTTCTACCGGGAGACCTCGAAGAGACGGCGCCACGCGACAGATTCCTGCTACCGGCAGAACGCGAAGAACTTCTGACACTCGACCGGGAACTCGACCTTGTCGTCGGCGCGCTCATCATGGATTGGCTCGAGCTACTTCTCTGTGTCGGTTTCTCCTCTATGTTCCGCGAACGCGTGTTCGTAATCGGCACCGTCTTCGTGCGTATCTCCGAGGATGCGTCCGCCGGAGATGAATCACCCTCTTTCGGTTCGTTAACGTTACTCTTATTCGACGGCGCGCGATTGCTTTCCGGTATTTCCGTTGCTATCGGTATCGAATTCTCTGTCGAAGGTAACCTGGCGCTCCTGCTCGTATATGTAGATGAAGGTTCATTTTGCGCTACAGAGCTTCGATTGCTTGCAGATGACACACTCGGCGAATTCCGCATAGAACCGACCGTTACGTTTTCCTGTGCGTGTTGCGCAGTGGTCTTTATACGGTATTCGGGGCCGAGGCTCTCCAGGCTACGCGAAACCTGTTCCGGCATCGGCATACCGACTGTATTTTCGAGACCGCGCCGCCTCGGGATACGCTCCGTTATCGAATACGACCTGTCCATTTCTACAGCGTAACGATAGCGGTATCTACCGTCGATATACACCCTGTTGCATCCCGGCACATAGTAATCGTAATAGACATAGTAATAGCGTCCGCAAGGGCTATAATGATAATCCACCCAGCGACGGCACCACCATGGCCACATCCAGTAGGGATGCCAGCTGCACCATACCCAGACATCCCAATAGCAAGGGCATTCCCACCAGGGGTCCCACGGGTCAGGTATTCCCCAGTAACAATCGCAGTCACCTATCCAGATACCGTAGTGCCAACGAGCTTCGGCAGTATTCGGCGCCAACGCGATGAGAATCCCTAAACCGACGATTATTAGTATTGGCTTTTTCATCTCGACTCTCCTTTCAAACGGGTTTTATGTCCGATAAGTTCCGGCGATTTCTCCCTTGTAACCTTAAGCTCCGGGTTGCCCGGGTCTGTCTGGTAAGCCCAGTCGAATAGAAGTCTCTCGCCGGATATATCCCTTATTACTATTGTCGCGAAATGGTTATCCGCTGTCCAGAGAACATAGCCATGGCCTTCGATAGCCTCGACATCCGCATAAATACTCCAGCCCGATTCGGGCGCCTCGTCGATATCGGAAAATCCATAGACGAGGCCGTAATCCATAATATCCGTATAATCGTTCGCGGCATTCAGATAATATCCAATACTGTCGTGGCCGAAATAAAAATCGCAAGTAGGATAATCCCACGAGACTGCACTATATTCGGAAAAATCGTAACCGCCGTCCGACGGGTAGTATTCCGATGCCCAGAGGGCGTAACTATAGCCTTCAGGGCGCGGCGTATCATAGACAAGGTCGACCGAGAGTTCGCTCTCGTTGCCGCAAATATCGTAACTCGCTATAGCGTAATAATATGTTACACCGTTATCGGCAGTCCAATCGGTAAACGAAGCGCAATAGGAAGAACCGATATAATCGTAGTATCCGGTCGGGCTGTAACCACGGTAAATATCGTAACCGGCGAGGTCCCAGCAGCTTACTGGGTTCCAGTATATATAAACAGAATTATCCCCGGTTACGGAATGGACATTAGTCGGCACAGGCGGCGGTGTGTAATCGCAATAACAATCGTGACAGCCGCCGGGATAATAAGGGTCGTTGTCGACAACATACATATCGCATCCGGTAAAAAGTATCGACAATGTTAAAATCGACAGTGGGAATATTGCTTTCATCGTAAGCCTCCTTTTTTCGCTAATCAATAGTGCACAGCCTATGCCAAACCCTAAGGTGTTGTATTCTAATGTGTTATGTAAAATGGGCGGTTCTCTCGATGCACACGTTTTGGTTTCGTCGCACAATATTTGTGCGTGCTTCACGTATCAAAATCTAGCCCATCTAAAAAGTTCGCTGTTAAGGAATTATCTCGCAACGCGCGAGATTAAAGGGTTGGATAGACCGAATAACAGGCCAGTGTGTTTATGTAGGTTCACTCCTACACGCAATCGTGGGGATTTTCCGGGGGATTGGTATCTTTATGCCTATTTGTAGGTTTTTTTATAAACTATGAATCGAGCCTTAATTTTATACCTCCGACAATCATAGCAAACAGGTCATAGAGTAAAGCGGTGATAGCCCCGCTAACTCCGCCGCAAATACCGTAAAACAAACCGAAAAGTATTCCGAAAACGATACCTCCTACAAATCCACCGCCAGCGCCGAGCAACGCGGAAAACGGGGTATCCTCTAAACCTATCCTTCCGCCGAGACCGCCCATTACACCCATAATGATACCAAATACCAACCCTAAGATAAGTCCTATAATTATATATGCTATCAGGGCGAGTTTAAACACGGACCACGCATTGATGGATTTGATTTCTACAATCCTGGATTTCGTTTCCACATTTCCTCCTCGGGTTAATATCGATGGTTCCTGCAAAATTGGGGTATTGTGTCATTACGAGACTTCTTTCAACAATACGTGGCAATCTTATCTTATTGTTCGGTAATAGTTTATCGAGATTGCTTCGTCCCTTTCTCTCCACGTAATAACCGATTGTTTATCTATTTTGCCTCGAATTGTCTATTGGCAATGGTTCTATAGCGCGGACATCTAAAATATGTTCTTTTGGAACAACAAGATTTATAATATTCGTCGCCGATTTAGTTTTTTGAACGCGCTTGACTTTCGCATCGCATATATAATCGCCCTTGCGGTCGAGCGCACGGACAATATCTCCTTTTTCCGGTAGAGGGACGAATTCGTGAGGTATCATAATAAGCGCTTCATCTGTTTCGCCATAGGTCTCATCGATAACGAAAATCGCCAGACCGGGGCAAAGCGCGATACAAGCGCCGCAACCGGTGCATATATCGTGGTCGATTTCCGGGAGGTCGTTGATATTAGCCATCTCTGCGACAGCGCCGAAAGGACAGGCGGCCACACACGGGTCGCAGGGTATTTTCTGCCAGCACTCGATAGTCGCGTATGCACCCTTTGCGCGCCTTTCAGCCGAAGGCAAGGTCGATTCGATTTGCTCTCTTGTTGGGATTCC